>NZ_JBEPCY010000010.1:0-226110 GCF_040299965.1 Streptomyces sp. NPDC000594
AAAGCACCATAATCCATGCTCAAACTTCGTCTCTGTCGTGCAGTCGTTCGCTCTTCCGAACCCCGGCGCCCCCCGCCCCCGGCGGGCGGGGGGCCGGCCCCCGGCCCCCCGCGGGGCCCCGGGCCCCGGTCGTGTGCCCTGGGGAACGCGCCGCCGGAAGATCCCTGAGCGAAGGGACCGCCCCATCCACGACGGCCGGTGTCAGCCCCTTGCGGGGGTACGGGCCAGCAGGGCCACCGGCCGGTCCCGGAAGAGGTCGCGGAGGGGGACCGGGGTGCCGCCCGGCCAGGTGTGGGGGGTGGGGGAGAGGCGGTCGGACCAGGGGCCCGGGGGGAGGGGGAGGGTGGTGTCCGACCAGCCGCCCGCGCGGTGCAGGCCGAGGGAGAGACGGGTGACCGCCGTGACCACCTCGCCCGTACGGCAGAAGGCCACACAGTGCCCGGCCGCGGGGCCCGCCGGGCGCAGCGGGACATAGGTGCCCGACGCGCCGAAGGCCTCCGGGCGCTCCCGGCGCAGCAGCAGTGCCGCCCGGGTGAGCGCGGTCTTCCCGTCCGGCTCCGGCGGGCTCAGCGGTGCCCGGTTGTCCGGGTCCACCAGGGCCCGCCAGTCGCTCTCGGTGCCCTGGTAGATGTCCGGCACACCCGCCATCGTGAGCTGGAGCAGGGTGGCGCCCAGGGCGTTGGTCCGGCCCGCCGCCTCCAGGTCGCGGGCGAACCGCCGCAGGGTGTGCTGGGGCGGGCCGGCGGGCCCGGCGTCGACGAAGCGGGCGAGGGCGCCCTCGTACCCGGGGTCGGGCTCCGCCCAGCCGGTGTGCAGGGCGGCCTCCCGCGCCCCCTTGAGCAGCGCCCCCCGCAGCCGGTCCGCCCAGGGCATGCCGAGTCCCAGCGCCGTCTGCCAGGCGGTCCAGGCGAGATGGGGGTCGGGCGCCCTGCCGCCCTCCGCCAGGGCGGACTCCTCGGTGATCCGCGCGAGGAAGTCGCCCCAGCGTTCGGGGCACTCGGAGAGCACCGCGATCCGCGCCCGGACATCGGCGCTGCGCTTGGTGTCATGGGTGGTCAGCACGGTGCCGGTGGTGGGCCAGTCACGGGCGATCCGCTCCCCGTACGCATGGAACTCCTCCGGGGTCACGGCGGGCGCCCCCGGATCCCCGCCCACCTCGTTGGCCGAGAGCAGCGGGGTGTACCGGTAGTAGGCGGTGTCCTCCACCGACTTGGCCCGCAGCGCCGCCGCGGTCTGGGCGAACCGCGCCCGGAAGGCGTCCCGGGAGGGGCTGCTCCCCAGCCGCCCCAGCGCGAGATCGCGCACCACGTCCACGGCGCCCGCCTCCTCCGGTACGGAGAAGGCCCCCTTGGCGCCCGCCGCGGCCGGCACGGTGAGCACCCCCTCGCCGCCGATCCGGTAGGGGCGGTACACCGGCACCCGGACCAGCAGCTCGCGGATGGCGGTGGTGAGCGCCCAGGGCGCGTGGTCGCGCAGGGCCAGATCCCCGGCGCAGACCCGTTCGGCGAGCCGGGTCAGCGTGTTCACCTCGGCGGCGAGGTCATGGGTGAGGAAGCGGTACGCGGCCCGGCGCACGGTCGCCTCCCAGTAGCCGCCCCGGTCCCCGGCGGCCCCGGTGAACTCCCGGTAGCGGCGGACCAGCTCCGGGAGCCCGGCCGGGTCGGTGAAGAGGCCGTCGATCCGGTGCAGGGCGTCGTACCCGGTGGTCCCGGCCACCGGCCAGCCCGGCGGCAGCCGTTCGTCCCCGGTGAGGATCTTCTCGACCACGGTCCAGCAGGCGCCGCCCACCGCCTCGTCCAGCCGCCGCAGATAGCCCTCCGGGTCGGCGAGGCCGTCGGGGTGGTCGACCCGCAGCCCCTCCACCACCCCGTCCCGGACCAGCTCGATCACCTTGGCGTGGGTGGCGTCGAAGACCTCCGGGTCCTCCACCCGTACCCCGATCAGCTGGGAGACGGTGAAGAACCTCCGATAGGTCAGCTCGGTGCGGCCCAGCCGCCACCAGGCGAGCCGGTACCACTGGGCGTCCAGCAGCTCCGGCAGGGGCAGCGCGGCGGTCGACGGCCGCAGCGGCAGCCGCAGCCCGCCGTGGTGGAGCACCTCCCCCTCGACCCGTGCGGCGGAGAGGTCCTCCGCGCCGATGGGCCGTGCCAGCAGGGGCAGCAGCACCCGGCCGCCGCCGGCCTCCCAGTCGATGTCGAACCAGCGGGCGTACGGCGAGGCGGGCCCGTCCCGCAGCACCTCCCAGAGGGCGGGGGTGTCCTGGGGGAGGGCGTACAGATGGTTGGGCACGATGTCGAGGACCAGACCGAGGCCATGGCCGCGCGCGGTCCGGGCGAGCGCCCGGAGCCCCCGTTCGCCGCCCAGCTCCTCCCGGACCCGGGTGGGGTCGGTGACGTCATAGCCGTGGGCCGATCCGGGCCGCGCCTCCAGGACCGGGGAGAGATGCAGATGGGAGACGCCGAGGGAGGCGAGCCGGGGTACGGCCGCCTCGGCGGCGGCGAACGGGAACGCGGGCTGGAGCTGGAGCCGGTAGGTGGCGGTGGGCGTGGGGGTCATGCAGGCGTACGTACCCCCTGGGGCGCGTTCCGTGTCATCCGGGGCGGGCCCGGTGTGCTCCGATCGGCCCGCTGCCGACTCTCCCGCACGACTCTCACGGTTCCCATGGCTCCCACGGCTCTCACCGGCCCCCTGGGGCGCGGGGCTCAGGGGCGGCTGAGCACCACCATGCTCCGCCCCGCCAGCGGCACCTTCTCCCCGGCCCGTACCTCCGGCCCCCCACCCGGGGGCACCCCCACCCGGCGGGCCGTGTCCACCACCGTCCGCCACCGGCTCCCCACCCCCTCCGGCACCACGAAGTCGAGATCGTCCGCGCCCGCGTTGAACATCAGCAGGAAGGAGTCGTCCCGGATCCGCTCGCCGCGCGGCCCTGGCTCCGAGATGGCGTTCCCGTTGAGGAAGACCGAGAGCGCCCCGGGGCGCGCCGCCTGCCAGTCCCGCTGGGTCATCGCGCCGCCCCGGGGGGTGAACCAGGCGATGTCCGTCAGCTCGGCCGGGCCGCCCTCCGCCGGTGCCCCCCGGAAGAAGCGCCGCCGCCGGAAGACGGGGTGGTCGCGGCGGAGCCACACCATCGCCCGGACGAACTCCAGGAGCGACTCCTCGCCGCGCTCCCCGGGTTCGGGCCAGCGCACCCAGGAGATCCGGTTGTCCTGGCAGTAGGCGTTGTTGTTGCCGTGCTGGGTCCGCCCGAACTCATCGCCGTGGCCGAGCATCGGCACCCCCTGCGAGAGCAGCAGGGTGGCGAGGAGATTGCGGGACTGCCGGTCCCGCAGCTCCCGTACCTCCGGGTCGTCGGTCTCCCCCTCGACTCCGCAGTTCCAGGAGCGGTTGTGGTTCTCGCCGTCCCGTCCGCCCTCGCCGTTGGCCTCGTTGTGCTTGCGGTCGTACGAGACCACATCGCGCAGGGTGAAGCCGTCGTGGCAGGTCACGAAGTTGATGGAGGCCAGCGGGCGGCGCCCGTCGTCCTGGTAGAGGTCGGAGGAGCCGGTGAGCCGGGAGCCGAACTCGGCGAGCGTACGGGGTGTACCGCGCCACATGTCCCGTACGGTGTCCCGGTACTTGCCGTTCCATTCGGTCCACAGCGGGGGGAAGTTGCCGACCTGATAGCCGCCCTCGCCCAGGTCCCAGGGCTCCGCGATCAGCTTCACCTGGCTGACCACCGGATCCTGCTGGACCAGGTCGAAGAAGGAGGAGAGCCGGTCCACCTCATGGAACTGCCGGGCCAGGGTCGCGGCCAGATCGAAGCGGAAGCCGTCCACCCGCATCTCGGTCACCCAGTACCGCAGCGAGTCCATCACCAGCTGGAGCACCTGGGGGCTGCTCATCCGCAGGGAGTTGCCGGTCCCGGTGGTGTCGGTGTAGTGGCGCCGGTTCTCGGCGAGCCGGTAGTACGAGGCATTGTCCAGACCCCGGAAGGAGAGGGTGGGACCGAGATGGCTCCCCTCGGCGGTGTGGTTGTAGACCACGTCCAGGATCACCTCGATCCCGGCCTGGTGCAGCGCCCGTACCGCGTGCTTGAACTCCAGGACCTGTTCGCCGCGCTCGCCCCAGGAGGCATAGGCGTTGTGCGGGGCGAAGAAGCCGATGGTGTTGTACCCCCAGTAGTTGGCGAGCCCCGCGTCCACCAGCCGGTGGTCGTCGACGAACTGATGGACCGGCATCAGCTCCAGGGTGGTGACGCCCAGCTCGGTCAGATGGGAGATCACGGCGGGGTGGGCCAGACCGGCGTAGGTGCCGCGCAGCTCCGGGGGCAGCTCCGGATGGAGCATCGTCAGCCCCTTCACATGGGCCTCGTAGATCACCGTACGGTGGTACTCCGTCCGGGGGGAGCGGTCGTCGCCCCAGTCGAAGTACGGGTTGACCACGACCGACGCCATCGTGTGCGGGGCGGAGTCGAGGTCGTTGCGGGAGTCGGGGCGGCCGAAGTGATAGCCGTAGAGGGACTCACCCCAGTGGATCCGCCCGCTCATCGCACGTGCGTACGGATCGAGGAGCAGTTTGGCGGAGTTGCAGCGCTGCCCCCGTTCGGGGGTGTACGGGCCGTGCACCCGGAAGCCGTACCGCTGACCCGGCATCACCCCGGGCAGATAGGCGTGCCGGACAAAGGCGTCCGTCTCCCGCAGCTCCACCCGGGACTCGGAGCCGTCGTCGTGCAGCAGACACAGATCGATCCGCCGCGCCGCCTCGGAGTACACGGCGAAGTTGGTCCCCACGCCGTCATAGGTGGCCCCGAGGGGGTACGCCTGTCCCGGCCAGAGCTGCATCGAGGGGTTCATCCCTTCTCGTACGGAACATATGGATCGTACGGTTCGTACGGGCATACCAGGCATACCGTTACTCAAGTAAACGATCGTGGCAAAGCTATCGCGATCCGGCATGTCGAGCCGTGGACGACGCGGTCAACCCGGGGTGCGTCCCGTCCCACCCAGGAGGGCGGTGCCCCCCGTCGCTATGAATCAGCTCACTCCCCACGACCCCGCCTGGCGGAACGTGCAACGGGCGCCCGCGAGTTGGGAACGGACCCGGCCGATCCTGCTGCGTCGGCCGCCGCTCGCGGAGTAGTCTTCCTTGATCGTTGGGTGGGGGACGGGAAGGCGGTGCGCGGGTGAGCGGAGGGCTGGAGCTGCCCCCCGGTGACACGGGTCACGACGGGGACTCCGGTGACGTTCCGCCCGGTGCGGTCTCCCTCGCCAGGCCGATGGAGATCGGGGCGGAGCTGGACTGGGACGAGGACGCCTGGAGCGAGGTGCGCACCCGCGCCCAGCGCGCCGGACGCGCCTACATCTGGCTCAACCTCGTCGAACAGCGGCTGCGCGCGGTGGTCGCCGCGGTCCTGCGGCCGATCTACGAGCCGGTCCACGGCGACGACTGGGTGGTGGCCGCGGCGGGCCCGGCGGGCCAGGAGTGGGTCCAGCGCGCGGTCGCGGTACGGGAGGTCTCCCGGCGCAAGGGCTATCTGCTGGACCCCGCCGACGACAATGTCCTCTCCTTCCTCACCCTGCCCCAGCTGCGCGAGCTGATGGTGCAGCACTGGCCCTGCTTCGAGCCGTACTTCGACGACCGGCGCGATGTGGAGCTGGCCCTGGACGAGCTGGAGGTCGCGCGCAATGTGGTCTCCCGCAACCGGGCGCTGAACGAGGCGGTCCTCGCCCAGGCGGAACGGGCCTCGGCCCGGCTGCTCGCCATCCTCGGCAGCGGCGGGGCCTCGGTGCCCTCCGCCGACCGGCTGCCGGTGGACGCGGTCGAGGACCTGGTGGGGGACCGGTACGCGGATGTCGTCTCGGTCCACCCCGACCGGGTGCGGCTCCAGCGCCAGCTCCCCGCCGAGGACCTCTTCGGCGGCGCCCGCCGGCTCGACGCCATCGGCATAGGCCTGAATCTGCTGGTCCAGAACTTCTCCGGACGGCGTCTTGTCCATCTCGCCGAGTCGGGCTGCCGGGTCCGGCTGCTCTTCCTCAACCCGGCGAGCAGCGCGGTCAAGCGGCGCGAGCGGGAGCTGGGCATCCGCAAGGGCGAGCTGAGCCGCACGGTGGAGATGAACATCCTCCATATGCGGCGGGTCCGCGCCCGGCTGCGCGACCCCGGCGCCTTCGAGATCCATGTCTTCGACGAGACCCCTCGCTTCACCGCCTATCTGGTGGACGGCGACGGGCCGGACGGGCTCGCCGTGGTGCAGACCTATCTCCGCAAGGCGCGCGGGATGGAGGCGCCGGTGCTGGTGCTGCGGGGCGGGGGGCGCTCCGTGGTCCGCGCGGGCGGGGACGCCGACCACGGGCTCTTCCAGACCTACCGGGAGGAGTTCGAGTCGGAGTGGGCCGACTCGCGGCCGGTCTCCTGAACACCCCGGGCCGACTCGCGCCCGGTCTCCGGAGCACCCGTCCCGGCGGCGGCCCGGTTGAGGTGCGGGCCGTCGGGGCAGCCGGGTGACAGGGGGTACTCCGGTGGGCTGTCAGTGGCCCATGGCAGGGTGAGTACCCGATGGGGGAACGCACCATGGAGGAGGGCCACGATGGCTTGGCACGGGGAACCGCTGATCGGCTTCGATCTGGAGACGACGGGTACCGATCCGCGCGAGGCACGGATCGTCACGGCGGCCGTGATCGAGGTCCGGGCGGGGGAGCCGGACCGCGCGCGGACCTGGCTGGCCGATCCCGGGGTCCCGATCCCGGAGGAGGCGTCGGCGATCCACGGCATCACCACCCGGCGGGCCGGGGCGGAGGGCCGCCCCGCGCCGGAGGTGGCCGATGAGATAGCCGCCGAGCTGTGCGGGCACTGGGCCCGGGGCGTCCCCGTGGTCGCGTACAACGCCGCCTTCGACCTCTCGCTGCTCTCCGCCGAGCTGCGCCGGTACGGACTGCCGTCGCTGAGCGACCGGCTGGGGGGCCGGCCCACCGGGCCGGTGATCGACCCGTACACCATCGACCGCGCGGTCGACCGCTATCGCCGGGGGAAGCGCACCCTGGAGGCGGTCTGCGCCGAGTACGGTGTGCGGCTGGACGCCGCGCACGAGGCCACCGCGGACGCCCTCGCGGCGGTCCGGGTGGCGCGGGCGGTCGCCGAGCGGCACCCCGCCGTCGCCGCGCTGGACCCGGACCGGCTGCACGACCGTCAGATCCAGTGGTACGCGGAGTGGGCGGCGGACTTCCAGGCGTTCCTCCGCCGCAAGGGCGAGACGGAGGCGGTGGTGGACCCCCACTGGCCGCTGCGCGAGCCCGCTCCCGTCGGAGCCTGACCGGGAGCGTCAAGCCCGGCGCGGGCCGGGAGCGGTCGGCCCCGCACCGGCCGGGCCTGTCCGAAGAGGCGGGGTCAGAAGGGATACCAGCGGACCTCGGGCCGGTCCTCCCGCAGGGAGGCCACCCGGCGGGCGAACTCCTCCCGGGCGCGCGGATTCGCCGGGGCGTGCTGCGCGACCCACGCACAGCTCGCCGTCTCCCGGGCCCCGCGCAGCACCCCGCACCCCTCCCACTCCCGTACATCCCAGCCGTACACCCGGGTGAAGCCGTCATAGGCCTCGGGCGCCAGCCCGTAGCGGTCCCGGGCCAGGGCCATCACCACCAGATCGTGCTCCCGCAGATCCGCCGAGAAGGTCTCCAGATCCACCAGGACCGGCCCGTCCGGCCCGATATGGACATTACGGGTGAGCGCGTCCCCATGGATGGGCCCCGGCGTCAGCCGGGGGGTGAGGGCCCCGGCCGCCTCGGCGAAGCCGTCCCGCCGGTCCCGCAGATAGGCCGCGTCCGCCGGGTCCACCGCGTCGCCCGCCAGCCGCAGCCAGCGCTCCACCCCGCCCAGCAGCTCCCGCCGGGGCAGCTCCACCGGCGCCGCCGGCAGGGCGTGCACCAGCCGCAGCAGCTCCGCCAGATCCTCCGGCGCGGCCGGGCGCACGGCCTCGGGCAGCCGCTCCCAGCGGGTCACGGGATGCCCCTCGACCAAATGGGCCACCGGCTCGGCGGGCCGCACCGCCGGGACCCCCGCCCCGGCCAGCCACGCCCCCACCGCGACCTCGCGCTCGGCCCGTGCCAGCAGCTCCGCCGAGCGGCCGACCTTGACCACCGTGTCACCCGAGGCGAAGACCGCGTTCTCGCCCAGCGCCAGCAGCGGCGCGTCCGCCGGTTCCCCCGCCGCCACCAGCACCTTCCGTGCCCGTGCCTCGTCCATGCTCCCTCTTTCCCGCGACATCCCGCGACTTCCCCGCCGACCGTTGCGAACAGGCCAAAGTCTGCCATCCGGACGAATCCTCCTTGACGCCCCGACCCCCCGTCCGCACGATGACCGTGGCCATGGCTGCCGGACCGGAGGGACACCGCCCCAAGGAGTCGACACCATGACAGCGACCGCCCCGGCACCTCCCCCCGACGCCGTACGGGACACCGCGCCGCCCCCCTCCCGTACCCGCCGGCGCGCCCGCCCGCTCGACCACGGCGCCTGGTTCCTGGTCCTTCCCGCCCTGCTGCCGATCCTGCTCCTCAGCGTCGGCCCGCTGCTCTACGGCATCTCCCTCGCCTTCACCGACGCCCAGGCCGGACGGACCGATCCCACCCAGTGGATCGGCCTCCTCAACTTCCGCGACCTCACCCAGGACACCCTCTTCCTGGAGTCCTTCGGCATCGGCCTGGTCTGGGCCGTCGGGGTCACCGTCCCCCAGTTCCTGCTCGCCCTCGGCCTCGCCCTCCTGCTCAACGAGGAGTTACGGCTGCGCTGGCTGGCCCGCGCCCTCGCGATCATCCCCTGGGCCATGCCCGAGGTGGCCGTCGCGGTCATGTGGCGGCTGGTCTACCACCCCGACGCGGGCATCCTCAACGAGACCCTGCGCGACCTCGGCCTCGGCGACGGCCACACCTGGCTGACCGGCCTCGGCACCGCACTGCCCGCCGTGATCGTCGTCGGGATCTGGGCCGGGCTGCCCACGACCACCGTCGCCCTGCTGGCCGGGCTCCAGAACACCTCCCGCGAACTCCATGAGGCCGCCGCCCTCGACGGTGCCGGCGCCTGGCGCCGCTTCACCACCGTCACCTGGCCCGCCCTGCGTCCCATCGCCCTCGCGATCACCGCACTCAACCTCATCTGGAACCTCAACGCCTTCGCCCTGGTGTACGTCCTCACCGGCGGCGGCCCCGGCGGCCGCACCCGCCTCCCCGCCCTCTTCGCCTACGAGGAGGCCTTCCGCTACGGACAGTTCGGCTATGCCGCCGCGATGGGCTGTGTGCTGGTCGCGGTGGTCTCCGTGGCCCTCGCGGTCCTTCTCGTGGGACGGCTCAGGGGAGGCGACGAGCGATGATCCGCACCCGACGGGCCGTACGGGCCGGACAGTACCTCGCCCTCACCGGCTATCTCCTCTTCCTCGCCCTGCCCTTCCTCTGGCTGGTCTCCCTCGCCTTCAAACCCGCCCGGGAGCTGGCCACCCTCCGCCCCACCTGGTTCCCCGCCGACCCCACCCTCGACAACTTCCGTACCGCCTTCGAGGAACAGCCCCTGCTGCGGGCGGCGGGCAACAGCCTGCTGGCCGCCGGGGGCGCCGCACTGATCTGTGTCCTCATCGCCACCCCGATGGCCTATGTGCTCGCCCGCCGCCGCTCCCGGCTCACCACGGCGGCCACCGGCTGGGTGGTGGTGAGCCAGGCGTTCCCCTTCGCCCTGGTGATCATCCCGCTCTTCCTGGTGCTGCGGAATCTGCGGCTGGTCGACTCCCTCGGCGGACTGGTCCTGGTCTATGTGGTGTGGGCGCTCCCCTTCGCGCTCTGGATGCTGATGGGGCATGTCCGCACCGTCCCCCGCGAACTGGAGGAGGCCGCCGCCGTCGACGGCGCGGGCCGGATCCGGACCCTGTTCAGCGTGGTCGCCCCGCTGCTCGCCCCCGGGATCGCCGCCACCGCCCTCTTCGCCTTCGTCATCGCCTGGAACGAGTTCTTCTTCGCCCTTGTCCTGCTCAAGTCCCCGGAACGGCAGACCCTGCCCGTGGTGCTCACCCACTTCATCGGCGCGGAGGGCGTGGCCGACCTCGGGCCGCTCGCCGCCGCCGCCTTCCTGGCCACCCTTCCCTCCCTGGTGGTCTTCGCCCTCATCCAGCGCCGGATCACCGGCGGGGTCGCCGCCGGGGCGGTGCGCGGCTGATGCGCCCGGCCCCCCGCCCCCACCTCCGCCCTCGTACCCGTACCCGTATCCGGATCGGCGACCGCACCCGTACCCGGAGCCGTCGTACCGCCACGGTCCTCGCCGCCGTCCTCGCCCTGCTGCTCACCGGCTGCGCCCGGGACGACGACCGCCGCCGCGCCGACGGCACCATCGAACTCCGCTTCCACTCCCTCGCCTGGCAGAAGGAGTCCGTCGACGCCACCAGGGCCCTGGTACGGGAGTGGAACGCCCGCAACCCCCGGGTCCAGGTCCGCTATGTCCAGGGCAGCTGGGACAGCGTTCACGACCAGCTGCTCACCTCCTTCGAGGGCGGCGAGGCGCCCGACATCGTGCACGACGCCGCCGACGACCTCGCCGACTTCGCCCACGGCGGCCACCTCGCCGATCTGCGGGGACTGCTCCCCGCCCGGCTCACCGCCGACATCCCCGCCGCGAGCTGGGAGACCACCACCTTCGGCGAGGGCGTCTACGGCGTCCCCTTCCTCCAGGAACCCCGGGTGATCATCGCCAACCGGACGGTACTGAAGGCGTCGGGGGTCCGGATCCCCACCCCGGACCGCCCCTGGAGCTGGCCCGAGTTCCGCCGGGTCGCCCGCGCGCTGACCGCCTTCCTGGGCGAGGGGCGGTACGCGGTCGCCTGGCCGCTGCGGGAACCCGTCTCCGTCACCCTCAATCTGGGCCTCTCGGCGGGCGGCCGGCTCTTCCACCGGGAGCCCGGCGGGAAGACCCGGATCCGCTTCACCGACGCGGACGCGATCGTCCCCGACACCATCAACGCCCAGGTGGTCCATGACCGCACCGCCGCCCGCGCCACCCTCGGCGGCGGTGGCTTCGACGCCCTGCCCGGCTTCTTCGGCGGCCGGTACGCGATGGTCCCGCTCGGCTTCTCCTACCGCCAGCAGATCGCGCAACAGGCCCCCGAGGGCTTCGACTGGATGGTCCTCCCCCCGCCCGCCGGGCCCGCCGGATCCCTCCAGGGGGTGAGCCCGCAGACCCTCTCGATCGCCGCCGCCACCCCGTTCAAGAAGGAGGCGGCCCGCTTCATCGACTTCCTGCTCCGCCCCCCGAACATGGTCCGCCTGGCCCGGGGCGACTGGATGCTGCCGACCGGCACCCGCGCCCTGGCCCACCCCTCGCTGCGCACCGCCGAGCACGGCTGGGCCACCGGCGCGGCGCTCGCCCGGCATCTGCGGACGGCCCCGGCCCCCTCGGTCCGGGGCTACCCGGAGTGGAAGGACAAGGTCGCCACCCCCTCGTACCAGGAGTTCTACAGCGGCGCGATCGACCGGGAGGAGCTGGAGAGACGGCTGGTGAAGGACGGGAATCTGGTGCTCGCCCGCTATCAGCGCTGAGCACCGGGGGAAATAAGTTGCACGAGACGTCTCGTCTCGTTAACCTCGGGTACATGACCGAACGACAGCGCGCCCATATCGCCATGTTCTCCATCGCCGCCCCCGGCCATGTGAACCCCAGCCTGGAGGTCATGCGGGAGCTGGTCGCGCGTGGCCACCGGGTCAGCTACGCCATCCCCGCCTCCTTCGCCGACCGGGTCGCCGCCACCGGGGCCGAGCCGGTGATCTATGAATCCACGCTCCCCACCGAGGACGACCCGGACGCCTGGGGCACCGAGCTGATCGACAACATCGAGCCCTTCCTGCGGGACGCGATCCAGGTCCTGCCACAGCTGGTCGAGGCGTTCGAGGGCGATGAGCCCGATCTGGTGCTCCATGACATCACCGCGTACCCGGCGCCGGTCCTGGCGCACCGCTGGGGCGTCCCCGCCGTCTCGCTCTGGCCCAACCTCGTGCCCTGGGAGGGGTATGAGGAGGAGGTGGCCGAGCCGATGTTCGCCGAGCTGAAGGCGAGCGAGCGCGGCCGGGCGTACTACGCCCGCTTCCGTGAGTGGCTCGCCGCGAACGACCTGGCGGGGATCGAGCCGGACCGGCTGGCCAGCCGCCCCCGGCGGGGCGTGGTCCTGATCCCCCGGGCGCTCCAGCCCCACGCCGACCGGGTCGACGGGTCGGTCTTCACCTTTGTCGGCGGATGCCAGGGTGCCCGTGCGGAGCAGCCGGAGTGGCAGCGGCCGCCCGGCGCCGACAAGGTGGCGCTGGTCTCGCTCGGTTCGTCCTTCACCAAGGTGCCCCGCTTCTACCGGGAGTGTCTGAAGGCCTTCGCCGGTCTGCCCGACTGGCATCTGGTGCTCCAGGTGGGCAAGCATGTCTCGCCGGAGGAGCTGGGGGAGATCCCGCCCAATGCCGAGGTGCACCGCTGGGTCTCCCAGCTGTCGATCCTGCGGCAGGCGGATGTCTTTGTGACCCATGCGGGAGCGGGCGGCAGCCAGGAGGGGCTGGCCACCGCGACCCCGATGATCGCCGTCCCGCAGGCCGTCGACCAGTTCGGCAATGCGGACATGCTGGTCGCGCTGGGGGTGGCCCGGCGGCTGGACTCCGACACCGCGACGGCGGGGGAGCTGCGCGACGCGGTCCTGGAGCTGACCGGGGATCCGGCCGTCGCGGCGGAGCTGGCCCGGATCCAGGAGGGGATGGCCCGGGAGGGCGGCACCCTGCACGCCGCCGATCTGATCGAGGCGGAACTGCCGTCGCCCACCGCCGGCTGAGCCGGCGGGGTGTGCCCTCGGGCCCGGTTTCCCCTCGGGGAGCCGGGCCCGAGGGCTGTCGGAAACCCGGCCTTCACCGGCCGGACATCCGCCCGACATGCCCTGGCCGCACGGTAGTTAGGGGTTCCGGGAGGGGAGCGGAGTCCGTTCTGCTCGACCAGGGATGATTTTTCATTACATAACCTTGTTGCAAAAATCACACCTGATCGGATTGCTTGATCTGACCACGTCAGATGGGTGAGGGTCGGGGCAGCCCCTCGGGACCCCCCGCCCGCGGGGACCGGTGGCTCCACGCCCTTCCCCCACGGGGCGTGGAGCCGCCCCATCGTGCCTGCTTACCCTGATCCCCATGACGACCAAGCGGTACGCGGCCCTGTTGCGCGGGGTCAATGTCGGTGGCCGACGCAAACTTCCCATGGCCGAGCTGCGGGACCTGCTCACCGGGCTGGGGTACACCGGGGTCGCCACCCATCTCCAGAGCGGCAACGCCTTCTTCACCACCGGGGCCACCGATGAGGCCGTCCTCGCCCAGGCTTTGGAGGACGCGGTCGAGCGGCGGTTCGGCTTCCGTGCCGGGTGTGTGGTGCGGGATGCCGCCTATCTGCGGGCCGTCGTGGACGGCTGCCCCTTCCCGGCGGCGGAGCTGGAGCCCCGGCAGCTCCATGTCACCTATTTCTCCGCCCCGGTGACCGAGGGGCGCTTCGCCGCCGTCGACCCCGCGCGCTTCGCACCCGAGGAGTTCCGCCTCGGCGACCGGGCGCTCTATCTCCTCGCCCCGGACGGACTCGGCCGCAGCGCCCTGGCGGACACCCTGGCCCGGCCCGCCCTGCTCAAGGGCCTGGTCGCCACCACCCGTAACTGGAACACCGTCCGCGCGCTGGCCGACCGTACCGAGGACTGACGGAGCCGACCGCACCGAGGGCCGACCGGGCCCGGGCCGGGTCTCAGCGGCGGCGCGAGCGACGGCGCCAGACGAAGCCGCCGGGCAGCCGTACCGCCACCCCGTTCCGGCCATGGCTGTCCCGGGTCAGATGGGCCCGCCGCCCGCCCAGCCGCAGCGACCAGCCGTGCGGGCCGACATGCAGATGAAGGATCTTCGGGATCAGGGTGATCCGCTTGTGGTAATGGAACGGCATGGGGGCCTCCTTTCCTCCAGGGTGCCCCGTACACCCCCGGTATGTGTCACCGTACGGCCACACCTCCGTCACCGCGGCCGGCACCCCGGGCGCGCCGGAGGAGCCGAGGGGTGTACGGGGGAGGGGGAAAGAGAGGAAGGGGAGGGGAAGGGTCAGGCGGGGACCGCGAGCGTCCCCGGGAGCCGGGTGGCCTGGCCGGGCGCCACCGTGCGGCGGTCCCGTACCGCCGTGTCGTAGCGCAGCAGCAGCAGCCGGGCCAGCTCCGGGGCCGGGCCGAGCACACCGGCCAGCACATCGGCCTCCCGCGCCCCCTCGGCGATCCGGTCCGGGAGCCGGCCGGGGGCGATGACCAGCGGGGCCACCGCCACCCGGGCACAGCCGTCCCCGCGCAGCGAACGCACCACGTCCTCGGTGCGCGGGGGGCAGGCGGAGGCGAACGCGGGTCGCACGGTGCACCAACCGGTGCGCCTCAGCTCCCGCGCCATGTCTGCGATCACCACGATCGCCTCCGGGTCGGAAGAGCCCGCCGAGGCCAGGACCAGCCCCGTCGAGCGTCGGTCGGCGGGGCTCAGTCCCGCCTCCCACAGCCGCCGCTCCACCGCCGAGAGCAGCAGGGGCGACGGCCCGAGCACTCCCGCCTGCCGGATCCGCAGCCGGGGCAGCCGTGCCCCGGCCTCCCGCAGCACCTGCGGGATGTCCGACTTGGCGTGGAAGGCCCGGGTCAGCAGCAGCGGTACGGCGATGACCTCCTCGGCGCCGTCGGCGGCGAGCCGCTCCAGCACCCGGGGCACCGACGGCGCGTTGAAGTCCAGGAACGCCGTCTCCATCCGCTGCCCCGGGCGCAGCGCGCGGGCCCGGCGCAGCAGGGCGTGGACGGTGGCCGCGTGCCGGGGGTCGCGGCTGCCGTGGGCGACGGCCAGAAGGACGGGACGGGACATGACGCCGCTCAGCTCTGCTCGTGGGTGAGTGGGTAGGTGGTGCGGGTAGTGCAGGTGGTGCGGGTGCTTCGGGCGGGTGGCCCGGGGATCAGGACTTGACCAGCAGTCCGCGTCCCCGCAGCACCGCGCGCTCCAGCGGGCTGAAGAGCAGCAGATCGATGGCGATACCGACGATCAGGATCAGCAGGATCGCCAGGAACACCCCGGGCATGTCGGAGTTGTTGCGGCCGTTCTCCAGCAACTGTCCGAGGCCCAGCCCCAGATCGGGCGAGGAGGCGATGATCTCGGCCGCCATCAGGGACCGCCAGGAGAAGGCCCAGCCCTGCTTGAGACCGGCCACATAGCCGGGCAGCGCGGCGGGCATCACGATGTACCAGGTGCCCTTGAGCCCGGTGGCGCCCAGCGTGCGGCCCGCCCGCAGGAAGAGCGGCGGTACCTGGTCCACACCCGAGACCAGACCGTTGGCGATGGAGGGCACCGCGCCCAGGAGGATCACCGCGTACATCATCTGGTTGTTCAGCCCCAGCCAGATCACCGCGGGCGGGACCCAGGCCACCGACGGCAGCGACTGGAGCCCGGAGAGGATCGGGCCGAGCGCCGCCCGGATGAACTTCACCCGGGCGACCAGCAGCCCCAGCGGGGTGCCGATGGCGAGCGCCAGAAGGAAGCCGAGCAGACCGCGGGAGACACTGGTCCAGACGACCTCCAGCAGGGTGCCCTGGACCCAGAGCCGGGAGACGCTGTCCCAGACCGCCGAGGGCGCGGGCAGACTGGCCTGGTCGGTGACCTCCGCCCAGACCAGCAGCTGCCAGACGGCGAGGACCAGGGCCACCGCGGAGAGCGGCGGCAGCACCTTCTGGACCAGCACCTGGCTCACCGGGGTGCGCTGGTGCTGCACCGTCTCCAGCGCGTCGAGCCCGGCCTCCAGACCGGCGAGATCGTCCGACTCGCCTTTTCGTACCTTGGCGGTGTCAGTGCTGGCCATGTCGGCGGATCTCCCCACGCAGTTCTTCAGTGATCTCGATGGACAGTTCGGCCACCGCGGCGTCCTCGATCCGGCGCGGCTGCTCGATGCCGACCTCCCACTCGCGGGCGATCCGGCCCGGCCGGGAGGACAGCAGCACCACCCGCTCGGCCAGCCGGACCGCCTCCCGGACGTTGTGGGTGACGAAGAGCACCGACAGCCGGGTCTCCCGCCAGATCCGGGTCAGCTCGTCATGGAGCACATCCCGGGTGATGGCGTCGAGCGCCGCGAAGGGCTCGTCCATCAGCAGCAGCTGGCTGTCCTGGGCGAGCGCCCGGGCGAGCGCCACCCGCTGGCGCATACCGCCGGACAGCTCGTGCACCCGCTTGCGGTAGGCGTCGCCGAGCCGGACCAGCTCCAGCAGCCGCTCCGCCTCCGGACGGCGTTCGTTCTTGGGCACCCCGCGCAGCCGCAGCGCCAGTTCGATGTTCTTGCCCGCCGTCAGCCACGGGAAGAGCGCGTGCTCCTGGAACATCAGCGCCGGGCGGCCGGCGGTGGTGATGGTGCCCGCGGTGGGGGCGTCGAGCCCGGCCACCAGATTGAGCAGGGTGGACTTTCCGCAGCCCGACGCCCCCAGGAGGGTGACGAACTCCCCCGGGGCGACATCGAGACTGATGTCGTCCAGGACGAGCTGCCCCCCCGCGGGACCCGTGAAGGACTTCGAGACATGCTCGATACGGGCCGCGGGCTCGGCCGTCGTACGGTCCTCGGCCTGGTCCTTGGTGAGGGTGGCCATGGTCGTCACCTCCTGGGAACGGGAATGTGCTGCGGGATTTACTGGACGCCGAGATCGGCGTCGGAGACCTCGGACTTACCCTCGGACTTCAGGATCTTGTTGAGGGTCCGCAGGTCGTAGATGCCCTTGAGGTCGGGCTTCTCCAGCAGACCGGCCTTGACGGCGTAGTCGGCCTGCGTCCGGAGGGTGGTGGCCAGCGGGTCGTCGGTGAACTGGATGGACGGCCACGCGGGGTCGATGATCTCGGCGGGCAGCGCCTTGCCGGTGAGCTTCTCCAGCCGGGTGTTGGCCGAGGCCTTGGCCTTCTCCGGGTTGGCGTTGATCCAGGCGTTGGTCTTCACCGAGCCGCGCACCACGGCCTCGACCACATCGGGGTGCTTCGCCAGGAACTTCTGCGACACGATGATGTGGGTGATCACGAACTTCTTGTCCGGCCAGAGCGTCGACTCGTCGAGCAGCACCTTGGCCCCCTGGCTGACCAGGCGGGACGCGGTCGGCTCCGGCACCCAGGCGCCGTCGATGGAGCCGGCGGCATAGGCATCGGGGGTGATCTTGTTGTCGCTGCGGACGACGAGGACATCGCCCTTGCCGCTCTGGGCGTCGGTCTTCCAGCCCCGCTCGGCGATCCAGTTGAGGAAGGAGACGTCCTGGGTGTTGCCGAGCTGCGGCGTGGCTATGCGCTTGCCCCGCAGATCGTCCAGCTTCTTGATCTTCTTCGGGTTGACGACCAGCTTCACCCCGCCGGAGGCGGAACCGGCCACGACCCGCAGATTCTTCCCCTGCGACTTGGTGAAGCCGTTGATGGCGGGGGAGGGGCCGATGAAGCCGATGTCGATGGAGCCCGCGTTCAGCGCCTCGATCTCGGACGGCCCGGCGTTGAAGGTGGTGGAGGTGAGTCTGGTGCCGCCCAGCTCTCTCTGGAGGATGCCCTCCTGCTCACCGACCAGGGCGGTGGCATGGGTCAGATTGGGGAAGTACCCCAGCCGCACGGTGTCCGCCGAGAGCTTCTTGCCGGTGGCCTTCGCGGCGGGCTCGTCGTCCTTCTTCTCGGAGCCGTAGCCGCAGGAGGCGAGCGCCCCGATCAGCAGGGGCAGGGCCGCGGCGGCGACGGCGCCACGGCGCAGGGTGGTACGGATGGCAGGCACGGAGGGCGTTCCTCTCGTAAACCACGGCGCGGACGTCCCAGGGACGCGGCCGGGTATGCGGTACGGGTGGGTTTTCGGTGCTGACGGGTGTGGTCAGAGGCGGTTATCGCGCACATCGCGCCACACCTCCCGAACCCGCGCCGAGGGTGCCGCTGCCCACCCGGCCGCCCTCTTTGGCGAAGGTGGCGAAGGCATCGGTCGTCATCAGAAGTTCCACCCGGATTCCTCATCGGTCGTGGTGGTGGTGGTGCGGGCGGTGCTCGCGAACGAGTCGCCCGCCATCCCGGCGGCCAGCGTGGTGCCGTCCGCGGGGTCGATCAGCAGAAACGAGCCGGTGCGCCGGGAGTCGGCGTACGCGTCCAGCGCCAGCGGCTCGGCGGTGCGCACCTGGACCCGGCCGATGTCATTGGCCACGAGCCGGTCCGGGGCGGGGGACTGGGAGAGATCGTCCAGGGCGAGCCGGGAGGGGATCTCCTTCACGATCGCCTTCACCGTACGGGTGGTGTGCTTCAGCAGCACCCGCTGGCCCACCGTCAGCGGCCGGTCGGCCAGATGGCAGACGGTCGCCTCGATGTCCTGGCTGGTCGCCGGGGCGTCGTCGGCGGGGACCAGGAGATCCCCGCGCGAGATGTCCAGATCGTCTTCGAGCAGCAGCGACACCGACTGCGGTGTCCAGGCGATGTCCACGGACCGGCCCAGCAGATCGATCCCGGCGATGGTCGACGTACGCCCCGAGGGCAGCACCCGTACCCGCTCGCCGACCCGGAAGGTCCCGGCGGCGATCTGGCCCGCGTACCCCCGGTAGTCGGGGTGCTCGGCGGTCTGCGGGCGGATCACGTACTGCACCGGGAAGCGGGCGTGGCAGCCGGTCAGATCATGGCTGACCGGCACCGTCTCCAGGTGCTCCAGGACGGTGGGGCCGCCGTACCAGTCCATATGGGCCGACGGGTCCACCACATTGTCCCCGGCGAGCGCGGAGATGGGGATCGCGGTGATCTCCGGGACGCCCAGCTCCGAGGCGTACGCGGTGAACTCCTCGGCGATGGAGGCGAAGGCGGACTCCGCGTACCCCACCAGGTCCATCTTGTTGACGGCGAGCACCACATGCGGGACCCGCAGCAGCGCCGCGACGGCGGCGTGCCGGCGGGTCTGCTCGACCACCCCGTTGCGCGCGTCCACCAGGACCACGGCCAGCTCCGCCGTGGAGGCGCCGGTCACCATGTTCCGGGTGTACTGCACATGACCGGGGGTGTCGGCCAGGATGAACCGCCGCCGTGCGGTGGCGAAGTAGCGGTAGGCCACATCGATGGTGATGCCCTGCTCCCGCTCGGCCCGCAGGCCGTCGGTGAGCAGCGCCAGGTCGGGCCCCTGCCGGCCACGGGCGCGGGAGGCGTGCTCCACCGCCTCCAGCTGGTCGCTCAGGACCGACTTGGAGTCATGCAGCAGCCGTCCCACCAGGGTGGACTTTCCGTCGTCCACGGAACCGGCGGTGGCGAACCGCAGCAGGGTGGTCGCGGAGAGCTGTTCGGTCGCAGAGGTCATGGCTAGAAGTACCCTTCGCGTTTGCGGTCTTCCATCGCCGCCTCGGAGAGCTTGTCGTCGGCGCGGGTCGCCCCGCGCTCGGTGAGCCGGGAGGCGGCGATCTCCGCGATCACCGCGTCCAGGGTGGTGGCGTCGGAGTCCACCGCACCGGTGCAGGACATGTCACCGACGGTGCGGTAGCGGATCAGCCGCCGCTCCACCGGCTCGGACTCCTTGGGGCCGCCCCACTCGCCGCCGGTCAGCCACATCCCGTTGCGGGAGAAGACCTCCCGCTCATGGGCGAAGTAGATCGACGGCAGCTCGATCCCCTCACGGTCGATGTACTGCCACACATCCAGCTCGGTCCAGTTGGAGAGCGGGAAGACCCGGACATGCTCCCCGGGCGCGTGCCGCCCGTTGTAGAGCTGCCACAGCTCGGGGCGCTGGCGGCGGGGGTCCCACTGGGAGAACTCGTCCCGCAGCGAGAACACCCGCTCCTTGGCCCGGGCCTTCTCCTCGTCCCGGCGGCCACCGCCGAACACCGCGTCGAAGCGGTGCTCCTGGATCGCCTCGGTGAGCGGCACCGTCTGGAGCGGATTGCGGGTGCCGTCCGGGCGCTCCCGCAGGGTGCCCGCGTCGATGTACTCCTGGACGGAGGCGACCAGCAGCCGCAGCCCATGACGGGCGACGGTGCTGTCCCGGTACTCCAGGACCTCGGGGAAGTTGTGCCCGGTGTCCACATGCAGCAGCGAGAACGGCACCGTGGCCGGCGCGAACGCCTTCAGCGCCAGATGCAGCATGACGATGGAGTCCTTGCCGCCGGAGAAGAGGATCACCGGCCGCTCGAACTCGCCCGCCACCTCGCGGAAGATATGTACCGCCTCGGATTCCAGGGCGTCCAGATGGGACAGCGCGTACGGGCTGTCCTCGCCCGGCTCCGCCGCCCCGGTGACCGCGGTGGTGTGCCGGCTCTCGCTCACAGAACGCCCCTCTCGGCGAGCAGCGCGTAGAGCGC
The DNA here is from genome assembly GCF_040299965.1 of Streptomyces sp. NPDC000594. Taxonomy (NCBI): domain Bacteria; kingdom Bacillati; phylum Actinomycetota; class Actinomycetes; order Kitasatosporales; family Streptomycetaceae; genus Streptomyces; species Streptomyces sp. NPDC000594. The sequence goes on from NZ_JBEPCY010000010.1 coordinate 20,321, forward strand.
GCCCGCGGACTCCTCGACGGTCTGGTGCTGGGACTCGATCCGCAGATCCGGTGCGACGGGCGCCTCATAGGGGTCGTCGACGCCGGTCAGCCCGCTGATCTCACCGGCCGCCTGCTTGGCGTACAGACCCTTCACATCCCGCTCGGAGCAGACCTCCACCGGGGTGGCCACATGGATCTCCGCGTAGACGGTGCCCTCGGCGGCGTGACGTTTCCGTACCGCCTCCCGGCTGTCGGCGTAGGGCGCGATCACCGGGACGAGGACGACGACACCGTTCGAGGCCAGCAGCTCGGCGACAAAGCCGATCCGCCGCACATTGAGGTCCCGGTCCGCGCGGCTGAAGCCCAGCCCGGCGGAGAGGAACTCCCGGATCTCGTCGCCGTCCAGCACCTCGGTGCGCCGGCCCTCGGCCCGCAGCCGCTCGGCGAGCGTCCGGGCGATGGTGGTCTTGCCCGCGCTCGGCAGCCCGGTGAGCCAGATGGTGGCCCCAGTCACGTCCCGCTCCTGTTCTGGCCGGCGGATCTCCCGCTCGGCGGTCATCCGTGCAGCCCGCATTCGGTCTTGCCCCGGCCGGCCCAGCGGCCGGCCCGGGCGTCCTCGCCCTCCCGCACCCGGCGGGTGCAGGGGGCGCAGCCCACGGAGGCATAGCCGTCCATGAGCAGCGGGTTGGTCAGCACTCCGTGCTCGATCACATAGCTGTCCACGTCGTCCTGGGTCCAGCGGGCGATGGGGGAGACCTTCACCTTGCCCCGGCGCTGGTCCCAGCCGACGACGGGGGTGTTCGCCCGGGTGGGGGACTCGTCCCGGCGCAGCCCGGTCGCCCAGGCGTCGTACCCGGTCAGCCCCTCCTCCAGCGGCCGTACCTTGCGCAGGGCGCAGCAGAGGTCCGGGTCCCGGTCATGGAGCCGGGGCCCGTGCTCGGCGTCCTGCTCGGCGACCGACTGCCGGGGGTGGAGCGTGATCAGCCGTACGTCCATCACCGCCTCGACCGCGTCCCGGGTGCCGATGGTCTCCGGGAAGTGGTAGCCGGTGTCCAGGAAGACGACATCGACGCCGGGCAGCGCCCGGGAGGCGAGATGGGCGACGACGGCGTCCTCCATGGAGGAGGTGACGCAGAAGCGGGGGCCGAAGGTCTCGGCGGCCCAGCCGAGGATCTCCAGGGCGGAGGCGTCCTCCAGCTCGCGTCCGGCCCGCTCGGCGAGGATCCGGTGGCCGGTCTCCTCGGTGACCGTCATATCGCGTTCCCGTCGAGCGGCGCGGACGAGGTACGGGTGACGCCCCGGGCCAGCAGCCCGAGGTACTTCAGCTGGAAGGCCCGGTTGCAGGCGGCGCACTCCCAGGCGCCGTGGCCCTGCTCGCTGGGGCGCAGATCCTCGTCGCCGCAGTAGGGGCAGTAGAACGGCGCGGCCCGCTCACTCATGGCTGTGCCTCTCTGTTCCTGGGGCGGTGCGGTCGGTTTCCGGCGGGTCGGGGGTACGGCCTTCGCGCTCATGACAGGGACTCGTCGGAGGCGCGGGCGGCCCAGGTGGCGAACCGCTCGCCGTCCTCGCGCTGTTCCTGGAAGCGCAGGAGCACCCGCTCGACATAGTCGGGGAGTTCGGCGGAGGTCACCTTCAGTCCGCGGACCTTGCGGCCGAAGCCGGCCTCCAGCCCGAGGGCGCCGCCGAGGTGCACCTGGAAGCCCTCGACCTGGTTGCCGTCGTCGTCCAGGACGAGCTGTCCCTTGAGACCGATGTCCGCCACCTGGATACGGGCGCACGCGTTGGGGCAGCCGTTGATGTTGATGGTGATCGGCTCGGCGAAGTCGGGGATCCGGCGCTCCAGTTCATCGATGAGCGAGGCGCCCCGGGCCTTGGTCTCCACGATCGCCAGCTTGCAGAACTCGATCCCGGTGCAGGCCATGGTGCCGCGCCGGAACGGGGAGGGGTTCACCCGCAGGCCCAGCGCCTCCAACCCGGCGGTCAGGGACTCGACCCGGGACTCCTCGATGTCCAGGACGATCATCTTCTGCTCGGCGGTGGTGCGCACCCGGCCCGAGCCGTGGTTCTCCGCCAGTTCCGCGATCTTGGTGAGGATGGTGCCGTCCACCCGGCCCACGCGCGGGGCGAAGCCGACGTAGTAGCGGCCGTCCTTCTGCCGGTGGACGCCGACATGGTCGCGCCAGCGGGCGACGGGCTGCTCGGGGGCGGGGCCGTCGGCGAGCTTGCGCAGCAGATACTGGTCCTCCAGGATCTGCCGGAACTTCTCCGCGCCCCAGTCGGCGATCAGGAACTTGATCCGGGCGCGGTTGCGCAGCCGGCGGTAGCCGTAGTCGCGGAAGATGGAGATGACGCCCTCGTAGACATCGGGCACCTCCTCCAGCGAGACCCAGGTGCCGAGGCGTACGCCGATCTTGGGGTTGGTGGAGAGTCCGCCGCCGACCCAGACATCGAAGCCGGGGCCCAGCTCGGGGTGGTTCACCCCGACGAAGGCCATGTCGTTGATCTCATGGGCCACATCGAGCTGGGGCGAGCCGGAGATCGCGGACTTGAACTTACGGGGGAGGTTGGAGAAGTCCTTGTTGCCGACGATCCGGCGGTAGATCTCGTCGATGGCGGGGGTGCCGTCGATGATCTCGTCCTCGGCGATGCCCGCGACGGGCGAACCGAGGATCACCCGGGGGGTGTCACCGCACGCCTCGGTGGTGGAGAGACCCACGGCTTCGAGGCGGCGCCAGATCTCCGGCATGTCCTCGATCCGGATCCAGTGGTACTGGATGTTCTGCCGGTCGGTGATGTCGGCGGTGCCCCGGGCGAACTCCTGGGAGATCTCGCCGATGACCCGGAGTTGAGCGGTCGTCAGCCGGCCGCCGTCGATACGGACCCGGAGCATGAAGTACTTGTCGTCCAGCTCCTCCGGCTCCAGGATCGCGGTCTTGCCGCCGTCGATGCCGGGCTTGCGCTGGGTGTACAGACCCCACCAGCGCATCCGTCCGCGAAGGTCGGCGCCGTCGATGGAGTCGAAGCCGCGCTTGGAGTAGATCGTCTCAATACGTGTCCGCACATTGAGACCGTCGTCGTCTCTCTTGGCCTGCTCGTTGGCGTTGAGGGGCGTCATATGCCCCACGGCCCACTGACCCTCGCCGCGGTGTCGTCCAGTTCTGCGGCGGGAAGCGGCCGGGGCGGGCTTCTCAGGGGTGGCGGCCATGGTGATGTGTCCTTCGGGGCGGGCAGGAGGGCGGCTCTGAGCTGCACACCCGCGGCTGGGCGCGGCGGTGCGCAGGGCAGGTGATCAGACGGAACGCGAGAACGGCTCGGACAGGGAACGCAGTCGGGCGACGCTGCGGGATCTGCGGGGGAGCGGAGGCCTGAAGGGCTGAGTGCGCGGCGGTGCTGGGCTGTCAGCAGGCGGGACAGATGGCGCTGGACACGCGGACGAGATCGACGTGGCGCCGACTCACCAGGGCAATTCCAGCTTCAGACATGGCGGAAGCCTGTCATGGCAATCGGACGCCAGTCCACCTTCGTCCGTATCTCGGACAGCATTATCCCGAATGGTGAGATTCGCTGGCGGGCCCGGAACCCCGGCCGCGCGGTCGCCGCCCCCTCTGACCGGTGCCGCGACCCCTGAGGGGCGGGGGATACGGAGCCCGGGGTACGACAACGGCGGGGCAGGGCGCCGTGCGCCCCGGCCCCGCCGTGATGGCGGCGATTTTCAGCCGGTCGTACCGCTGTTCACACCCTCAGGAGCCCCGGAGGCCCCGTCCGCCCCGGGCGCGCCGGATCCTTCGGACACGCCGGATCCCTCGGCCGGCAGGGCGCCGGGCCAGGGGCCGGGCGTCGCCACGAGCGGCTCGTCGGCGACCGAGGTGTCGAAGAGGGTGAAGCCCCGGCGCTCGTAGTTGGCCATGGCGTGCGGGCCGTCCAGGGAGCAGGTGTGCACCCACACCCGCTTGGTCGGCGTCAGTCCGGGCCACCGCTCGGCCAGGTCCCAGGCGCGGGCCGTCGCGTACGAGAGCAGATGCCCGCCGATCCGGCGCCCCCGGAACGCGGGTATCAGCCCGAAGTAGACGATCTCCACCGTGCCGTCGTCCTGCGCCTGGAGCTCCGTGTACCCGGCCGGGGTGCCCCGGTCGTACGCCACCCAGGTCTCGGTGCCGGGCCGGTCCAGGTGCTCCGTCCACTGCGCGTGGCTCAGCCCCAGCCGGTCGGTCCAGCGGACATCGCCGCCCACCGCCGTATAGAGGAACCGGCTGAACTCGGGCGACGGCACGGCCGCGCGCACGATCGTGATGTCCCCCTCGGGCACGGCGGCCGGACGCAGGTCGGCGGCGGACGTCTGCTCCAGGGACCAGGTGGTGACGGCGATGTTCATACAGGTCAGGGAAGCACGCCGGAGCGTTCCGGCCAAAGCCGGGGGGCCGGTACGGGCAGCGGTTCCGACGGCGGGCAGATCCCGGAGGGGTGGCAGGGGAGGGGCGCGACGGCGGGGGCGCCGGTCCCCCGGCTCCAGCCGGGCTCCCGGGGCTCACCGGGCCGGGGCGGCGCGGTGCCGCCCGGCGGCGGGACCGTCTCCACCTCGACCCCGTCGGCGAACCGGTAGGGACGGCTCGCCAGTACGGGCGCCAGATAGCGGCGCAGCCGGGAGAACTCCGCCCGGACCGTCACCGTGCGCGTCGGGTCGGCGAAGAGGTCGGCCGCCAGCTCGGCCGCGCTCCGCCCGCCCGGGTGGAGCGCCAGCGCGGCCAGCAGCTCGGCATGGCGCGGGCTCAGCTCATGGGTCCAGCTCCCGGCCTCGCCCCGGACCGTGACCGAGGGCCGGGGGGAGCCGAGGTCCAGGACCACCCGGGCGGCGTACCCCGACCGGGTGGCGGGCTCCGCCACCCGCAGCAGCCACCCGCCGGGCAGCGGCTCCATCGAGCACATCCCCAGCGACGGCAGCCACACCCGGCCGTCCGGCGGCGCGTGCGGCAGCGTCAGCCGGCCCGGCGGCGGCATCCCGATCACCGCCGCCGTCCAGCCGTGGGCGTCCACCGCGAGCGCCCGGCCGTCGAGCCGCCCCAGCAGCGGCGCCGCGCTGGAGCGCAGCCGTTCCAGACCGGCGAAGTGGTGCCGGCGCAGCTCCGCCTCGGCGAGCCGGGCCACCGAGGTCACCAGCGCCAGCAGGGTCGGATGCCCGGTGGAGACGGGGCCGCTGACATTGACCACGCCGAGCGGCCGGCCGTCCCGGGGATCGGTGACCGGGGCGCCCGCACAGGTCCAGCTGCGGTGGACGGCGAGGAAGTGCTCGGCCGCGTGCACCTGGATCGGCTGACCGGTGACCAGGGCGGTGCCCACGCCATTGGTCCCGATGCTCTCCTCGGTGAGATCGGCGCCGGGCACAAAGCCATGGGCGTCGGCCTTGCGCCGGACGCCCGCGTCCCCCTCGCGCCAGAGCATCCGGCCGTCGGCGTCGGCGACGATCATGACCAGGCGGGCGGCCTCGGCGACGGAGACCAGACCGGACCGCAGCACATCGAGGACCTCGCCCAGCGGGGACTCCTGGCGGCGCCGCTCCACCTCGTCGTGGGGCAGCATCCCCGCCCGCCGGGCCCGGCCCGGGTCCAGGCCATGGCGGTGCAGCCGCCGCCAGGACTCCTCGATCTCGGCGCGGTGCCCGGCACCGGCCGTGCACGGTCCCCGGGGCGGGCGGCGGGCCGCCGGGTCCCCGGGCACGAGATCGGGCGGGTCGAGCGGTGTGGTCGGCACGCGGGGGTCCCTCCAGCGCGGTCATGCGGCGCGGGGCCGCTCGGGGGAGCGGTCGCCGGGACCGTTCCCGGTGGCTGCAACCCTCTGCAACCCTCGCGCGGGGGTCTGCTTCGGTACAAAAGTGGACGTCGCGAGGGGTGGTGCCGTGTCGGCGCAGCACCACCCCCCGCTTGTTGACATGATCGTCCACTACGGGGTCGTCCGGGTCGCCTCCGGGGCGGGTCCGCCGGTGGCCCGGCGGCCCGGGTCACCCGCCCGCCCGCGCCCGTTCCACCACGGCGCCGAGCGTCTGCGCGGGGTGCAGGGTGCCGAAGGCCAGACCCCCGTCACCGCCCAGCCGGGAGCCGCAGAAGGCGTCCGCCACCTCCGGCGGGGCCCACCGCACCAGCAGCGAGCCCTGGAGCACCAGGGCGATGCGCTCCACCAGCCGCCGGGCCCGTCCCTCGACACCCTCCAGGTCGGCCAGGTCGGTCAGCAGCCCCTTGATCGCGCCGTCCAGCCGATGGTCGGCCCCCCGGGCCGCGCCGACCTCCCGGAGGAAGGCATGGAGCGCCCGGGGCTCCCGCTGGAGCGCCCGCAGCACATCCAGCGCCTGGACATTGCCCGAGCCCTCCCAGATCGAGTTGAGCGGGGACTCGCGCAGCAGCCGGGGCATCCCCGACTCCTCCACATAGCCGTTGCCGCCCAGGCACTCCAGGGCCTCCGCCACCATCGGGACGCACCGCTTGGTGACCCAGTACTTGGCGGCGGGCACCGCGATCCGCAGCAGGGCCCGCTCGTCCTCGGTGTCCGCGTCGTACGCGGCGGCCAGCCGCAGCCCCAGCACGGTCGCCGCCTCCGACTCCAGCGCCAGATCGGCCAGGACATTGCGCATCAGCGGCTTGTCGGCGAGCGGCCCGCCGAAGGCGTTCCGGTGGGAGGTGTGGTGGATCGCCTGGACGACCGCCTGCCGCATCAGGGCGGCCGAGCCGATCACACAGTCCAGCCGGGTCGCCGCCACCATCCCGATGATGACGCTCACCCCCCGGCCCTCCTCGCCGACCCGGCGGGCCCAGGTGCCGTCGAACTCCACCTCCGCGGAGGCGTTGGAGCGATTGCCCAGCTTGTCCTTGAGCCGCTGGAGGAGGAAGGGGTTCCGGGTGCCGTCCGGGAGCACCCGGGGGACCAGGAAGCAGGTCAGACCCCCGGGGGTCTGGGCGAGCACCAGAAAGCCGTCGGACATCGGGGCGGAGCAGAACCACTTGTGCCCGGTGAGGAGGTACTCCCCGGCGGCGTCCAGCGGGACGGCCGCCGTGGTGTTGGCCCGGACATCGCTGCCGCCCTGCTTCTCCGTCATACCCATGCCGAGGAGATTGCCGGGCTTGGACGAGGGAACGGCGAGCCGTCCGTCGTACCCCCGCGCGGTCAGCCGGGGCTCCCACTCCGCCGCCAGCCCCGGATCGGTCCGCAGCGCGGGGACGGCGGCATGGGTCATCGACAGCGGGCAGCCGTGGCCCGCCTCCGTCTGGGTCCACACCAGGAACCCCGCGGCCCGCCGGACATGCCCCGAGGGCCGCCCCCAGGCGTCCGTCAGCCCCGCCGCGACCGCGTGGCCGAGCAGCCGGTGCCAGTCGGGATGGAACTCCACCTCGTCGATCCGGTGGCCGTAGCGGTCATGGGTGCGGAGCCGGGGAGGGTACTCATTGGCCCGCGCCCCCCACTCCTGGGCCTCGGCGGAACCGGCCGCCCGGCCCAGCGCGGACAGCTCCCCGGCCACCTCCCCGGCCAGCTCCGCCGGGACATGCCGGGCCACCGCCTCGCCCAGCGCCCGGTCGGAGGCGAAGACGTCGTATCCCACCAGGGGTGGAGGCTGGTTGATCACTGTGTGGGTGCTCGCTGCCATGCCGATACGGTAAGGAGGTGCAGGCTGCAAATGAAACACCTGAGCGGCCATCGGGCCGACTCCACCGGGCCCGGGTCCTCTACCGGAACGTCTCCAAACGGAGGATGACGTGGCTGCTGCTGAAGGACACGGTGAACTCGTGCATCGAGTACCGGATCCTGGGGCTCGCCGCTGAGGCGGCGTTCTTCACTCTGCTGTCCCTGCCGCCGCTGATGCTCGGTCTGCTCGGTCTGCTCGGCTACATAGACGACTGGACCAACACCACCACGGTCGCCTCGATCGAGCAGAACATCCTCAACGCGGCGGGGACGGTCCTCTCGGAGCGGGGCGTCAACGACGTCGCCAAACCGCTCCTGGAGGACGTCACCCATGGGGGGCGGCCGGACCTGATCTCCATCGGCTTCGCCATCGCCCTCTGGTCCGGCTCCCGCGCGGTGAATGTCTTCATCGACACGATCACCGTCATGTACGGGCTCGACGGACAGCGCGGGATCGTGGCCACCCGGCTGCTGGCCTTTCTGCTGTATCTGATCGCCCTGGTGATCGGCGCGGTGGTGCTGCCGCTGGCGGTGGTCGGCCCCGACCGGCTGGTGGAGCTGGTGCCCTGGGGCACCACCCTGGTGACCGTTCTGTACTGGCCGGTGGTGAGCCTGCTCTCGATCGCCTTCCTCACCACCCTCTACCACGTGTCCGTGCCGGTGCGCTCCCCGTGGATCGAGGACGTTCCCGGGGCGCTGGTGGCGCTCGGGATGTGGGTGCTCGGCAGCTTCCTGCTGCGGATCTATCTCACCAGTACGGTGGAGGGGCCGACGATCTACGGTTCGCTCTCCGCGCCGATCGCGGTCCTGCTCTGGATCGGCATCTCGGCCTTCGCGGTCCTGGTCGGCGCCGCCGTGAACGCGGCGATCGACCGGGTCTGGCCCTCGGTGGCCACCTCCGCCGCCCGTGCGGAGGCCGAGCGCCGCCGGGCCGCCGAGGCCGCGGAGGTGGTCGCCCGCGCCCGCGCGGCGCGCCTCTTCGAGGAGGCGGAGGAGTCCGAGGACGAGGACGACTGGGACGGGGACGACTTCTTCGTCGGCGGGGACGGCGAGATGCCCGCGGAGTACCCCGAGCGCTGGTCCCGCTTCCTGCCGCCGGAGGACGTCCGGGCCCGGCTCCACTCCCACCGGGGCGCGGGTCACCGCACCCCCCCGGCGGGTCACCGGGGCCCGCCGGGACCCCCGGGCGACTGAGCCCCGTACCGCCGCCGTACCCCCGCCCCCGAGCGCACCCCGCGCCGGGGGCGGCCCGCTGTCCGGACACCCCACGGGGCGGGTACGGGAGCGTGGGCCGCGCCGCGGCCGGAACGGGTGCCATGGGCCCTCGTCCGCCGGGGCCGCGGGGACTTCCGGGCGGAGGTCCGGAAGCCCGTGCCCGGCGTACGCCGCTGACCGGCAGCGCGGTGCGGCCCCGGTGGGGAGGAGGACCGCGCCGGGCGCTGTGGACGGCCGGTGAGTGTGTCCGGGCACCGGATTATGCTGCTGGGCATGTACAGGGAACGGATCTCGGCGCTCGCGGGGGCCGTGGTCTGGGAGGCCCGTACCGGCGCCGGGCACCGGGTCGTCCCCGACGGCTGCATGGACCTGGTGTGGACCCCCGGACGGCTGCTGGTGGCCGGGCCCGACACCCGCGCGCAGGAGCCCGGCGGACACCCGCCCGGCACCCGGTTCGCCGGGGTCCGCCTCGCCCCCGGGACCGCCCCCGCGCTGCTGGGGGTCGCCGCACACGAACTGCGCGACCGCCGGGTCGGCTGGGCCGACCTCCGGGGCGACGCGGCGGCCCGTACCCTCACCGGCCGGCTGGACACCGCCGCCGACCCCGCCGCCGAACTCGAACGGCTCGCCCTGGAGCTGGGGGCCGCCGCGCCCCGGACCCCCGACCCCCTGCTGGGCGCGGTGGTACGGGCCCTCGCCGCCGGGTCCACGGTCCGCGCCGCCGCCGACGCCACCGGGCTCGGCCCCCGGCTGCTGCACCGCCGCTCGCTGCACGCCTTCGGCTACGGCCCCAAGACCCTCGCCCGGGTGCTGCGGTTCCAGCGCGCGCTGGGCCTGATCCGCGCGGGCACCCCGCTCGCCACCGCCGCCCTCGCCGCGGGCTGCGCCGACCAGGCGCATCTCGCCCGCGAGATCAGGGCCCTGGGCGGGACGACGCCGAGCGCCTACGCCGCGTCGGCGAAGAGGGAGACCCCGAGGCCGTCCGGGTCGAGCACCACCGCGTAGCGCTGCCCCCAGGCGGCGTCCCACGGCGGCAGATGCCCCCGGTAGCCGGCGCCGGTCAGCTCCGCGTAGACCGCGTCGACCTCCTTCGGGCCGTCGCAGCGGAAGGCCAGCCCGATCCGCTCCCCGCCCACCGGCGGGGCCCAGGCGGCGTCGAAGGAGCGGATGACCTCCTCGGTGTCCCACAGGACCCGCAGCCCGCCCGGGGTCACCGTCTCCACATGCGGGGCCTGCTCGGCCCCCTCGGGGATGTCGAGCCCCAGCCGGCGGTAGAAGGCGAGGGAGGCGGCCATGTCGGCGGTGACCAGGGAGACGCAGTCGAGTCGTGGTGTCATGCCGCCACCGTAGGCCGGGCCGGGTCCCGGGGTCTTGAAGAAAACGGACGCCCGGCCCCGGGCGCGGTGCGCGCCCGGGGCCGGGCGTCCGGGTGGACCGGCGGAAGAGCGGGGCGGATCAGCGGGAGGCCGGGGCGGCCGCCCTCCCGGTCCGGGCGGCATCCGCCGCGCCGGGGGTGAGCAGCCGTTCGGCCAACTGGCCGAAGACCACCCCGTACACCGCCCACAGCGTGCTCTGGATGGCCAGCGTCGCCAGCCGGAACTCCCAGACCACCGCCGCCGGGAAGCCCTTCGGCACCTCCGAGAACGACGGCAGGAAGGCATAGGCCAGCCCCACCGCCACCACAAAGGCGGTGCCCGCGGCCACCGCCGCGTTCCCGGTGCCCAGGCGTGGCGCGAGCCGCTGCCCGAGCAGGATCGCCGCCACCCCCAGCAGCACACTGAGCACGATCATCAGGAAGTAGAGCGCGGTGCGTTCGCCGATGGTGTCCGGGTCGCCGACGGCGGGCGGGTTGGGCGGGTACTTCAGATAGGGCACCAGATAGACCGTCACCAGCGCGCCGAGCGCCACCAGCGCGGCGGTGGCCCGCGGCCCGAAGCGGCCGATCCGGCCGAGCGCCACACAGTAGGCGAGGGCGGCGATGCCGCCGATCGCCACACCGAAGACCAGCACCCCGGTGGCGAGTCCGGCGGTGGACTGCATGGCCCGGCTGACGAGTTCCTCGCCGCCGTGCTCATGGGAGTGGGCCTCCTCGAACGCGATGGCCGCGTCCACCGGGCCCTCGCCGAGGAAGTACGCCACCAGCATGGCGACGGCGCCGGCGATCAGCCCGGCGAGCATGCCGCGCACCAGCAGGGCGCTGACAGAAGGGGAGTTCATGAGGGATGGCTCTCCCGGCTCAGTGGCAGGGGAAGCCGAGCAGATGCCGGCCGTCGTGGACCCACTCATGGACCCCCTCGCCGGAGAGCAGCGCGGTCGCGCCCTGCTCCGCGCCGACGAAGTAGAGCAGGACCAGCATCAGCAGGCCGAAGAAGGCGGCCCAGGGCGCGATGGCCCGGAGCGAGAGGGGGACGACGGCCGGTGCGGCGGTCGCCGGCGCGGTCGACTGGGCCATGGTGGAACCTCCTGGGGAACACGCGTCCCGATCGTGGTACCTGGTGTGGAGCGGTGACAAGGGCGGGTCTGACTCCCCGCGCGAACGCGGGTCCACAGTGGCGCGACCGTGCCGGATTTCCACCGGACTTCCGTCAACTCGTCATGTACACACGGGACCGTACCGTGGGCGGGGCGGAATTCGCCATGGTGGGCGATGGCCGAAAAAAGCTGGGGAGGGTTGATCACCGCGATGACCGGGACGACGGGGACAACGGGGATGACAGGGACCACGGGGGCGACAGGGACGACAGGGACCACGGGGGCGACGGGGACCGCGCAGGCAACGGCGGCGACCGCGAGGACGGCCACGGCGGCGGCCCGGACGCTGCGCCTGGGGCTGATCACCCCCGCGACGACCGCGGGGCTCCGGGAGGCCCGGTCCGACCCGGAGGAGCCCCTGGACGCGGCGGGGCTGCGGGCCGCCCGCGCCGCCGCGGGCACCCTGCCCCCGGCCGGGCGCACGGTCTGCGGACCCTCCCGGCGCTGCCGGGAGAGCGCCGACGCGCTCGGGCTGCGCGGCCCCGCCACCGAGGAGCCCGGCGCCCCGCTCGCCGACTGGGACCTGGGCCGCTGGCGGGGCCGGAGCCTCGCCGAGGTGGGCGCCGCCGAACCGGAGGCGGTGGCCCGCTGGCTCGCCGACCCGGACGCCGCCCCGCACGGCGGCGAGTCCCTGACCGCCCTGGTCGCCCGCGCGGGCGCCTGGCTGGACGCCCTGCCGCCCGGCGGCGGCCGGCTGCTCGCGGTCCTGGACCCCGCCGTCGTCCGCGCCCTGCTGACCCATGCCCTCGCCCTGCCCCCGGCGCTCTTCTGGCGGCTGGACGCCGCCCCGCTGACGCTGACCGGGCTGACCTCCCGGGCGGGCCGCTGGAACCTCCGCTGCGGCACCCCGCTGCACCCCTCCCCGCCGCCCGGAGCGATCTCCACGAACCAGGCACCGGACGGCTGTTGAGGGCAAACCACCCGGTGCGGGAGATATCCCAGGTCCCTGTTTGCGACGGGCCGCCGTGGTGAAGGATGGGGCCCCATGAGGACCTTTCCGTACCGCGCCGCCCCCCTCGCGCTCGCCGCCCTGCTGGCGTCGGGCGCGGTCGTCACGGGTGCCGCCCCCGCCGCCGCCCATGCCGGGGTGAGCGCCTCCGACGCCCGCGCCCTGGCGGAGAACGTCACCCTGACGTTCACCTCCGAGGCGGAGTCGAAGGACGCGGGCATCGCCCGGCTCCAGGTCGTGCTGCCGCCGGGGCTCTCCCTGGGCGCGGTGAAGTTCGGCAAGGCGCCCAAGGGCTGGCGCTTCTCGTACGCCCAGGGCAGCTATGTCCTCACCGGCAAACCCCTCCCGGTGGGCACCGACGCGGTCCACACCATCCGGCTCCGGCAGCTGCCCGACGCCCGGCGGGTGGTCTTCAAGACGGTGGAGACCTACTCCGACGGCGAGGTCGCCCGCTGGATCGAGGAGCCCGGCACCGACGGTGACCACCCCGCACCGGTGCTCCGGCTGGGACCCGCCGCCAAGGGCGCCTCGCTCCAGCCGCTCCAGCCGCTGCCGACACCCAGCGCCGGAGCCTCCGCCGGGGCCTCCGCCTCGCCGGGCCCCTCCGCCACCGCGTCCTCCTCCGTACCCCCCGGCGCCCTGGTGCCGGAGGGCACCCCCGGCGGCACCAGCCCCAGCGGAGCGCCTCCGGGGGCGGCGCGGGCCGACGGCCCCGAGGGCACCGACGACGGCTCCGGCTCCTCCGACTCCGACAACACCGGCACGGTGGTCGCCGCGGTCGTGGCCGCCGTCGCCGTCGTCGGCGGGGTCATCGGCTGGCTGCTGTGGCGCCGCCGCTCGGCCGGCTGACCCGGCGCGCCCTCCGGTGGTCCGGGGCCAGCACCGGCTCCGGGCCATAGGCGCGCACCGCCAGCGCCACCGAGGCCGCGCACCCCTCGGCGCCGCACTCACAGGCGAACTCCACCACCGTCGCGGTGGCGTCCCCGGGCGCCCAGGGCCGGGCGGCGAAGTCCCGGTACTGCCCGGCGAGCGCGGTGTTGGCGTACCGCAGCAGCTCGGCGCGGTCCCCGTCGGTGGCCGCGCCGCCCGCCAGGGCGTCCCCGAAGTACGCCTCGACCTCGGCGGCGGTCTCCACGACCCCGCGCCGCCCGTCGACCCGCAGCACCGCGCCCCCGTACCGCTCCACCTCCGTCTCGATCACCTCGGCGAGGGAGGTGTACAGCGCCAGCGGCCCCGGTTCCAGGCGCCGCTCGGCCAGCCGCTCCCGCTGGAGGGCCGCGGTCGGCAGCAGCCAGAGCGCGCGCGGGCCGGTGCCCACGGCCGAGGGGGTGACGGGGGTGCCCTCCACCAGGGTGGGCGGGAAGGCCGGCAGCGCCCGTACCTCCTCGGCGACCATCGGGCCGCGCTCCCGGTGCAGTGAGCGGGCCAGCAGCTCATCGGCGGGCGCCGACCAGCGCTCCGCCCGGGGCAGCGCCTCCCAGCGCAGCGCCGCCGGATGGCCCGCCGCCAGCGCCCGGTCGCGATGGGCCCAGGTGCGGGTGTCCGTGCTGTAGCGGCGCAGCCCGTGCCGGCGGGCCAGCAGCGCCGCCACCGTCGTCTTGCCCGCGCCCGGCGGCCCGCCGAGCCAGAGCGCCGCCATTGATCCGCCGCCCGTACCGCCCGTACCGCCCGTAGCGTCTGTACCGCTCATGTCTCCCCCGTACCGCCCGTACCGTCCGTACCCTCCGTACCGTCCTGAGTGTCGTCCGGCAGCGGCTGTTCCGTCCAGATCACCTTGCCGTCCGGGGTGTAGCGGGTCCCCCAGCGGTCCGCGAACTGCGCCACCAGGAAGAGCCCCCGGCCCCCCTCGTCGGTGCTCGCCGCCTGCCGCAGATGGGGCGAGGTGCTGCTGTGGTCCGCCACCTCGCAGATCAGCGCCCGGTCGCGGACCAGCCGTACCCGGATCGGCCCGTCGGCGTACCGGATGGCATTGGTGACCAGCTCACTCAGGATCAGTTCGGTGGTGAACGCCTCGTCCCCCAGCCCCCAGGCGGTGAGGGTACGGGAGACCGCGCCGCGCACCTCGGCCACCGCCGACGGGTCGGACGGCACATCCCACTCGGCCACCCGTGCCGTCTCCAGCCTGCGGGTACGGCCCACCAGCAGGGCGATGTCGTCCCGGGGCCGCTCGGGCAGCAGCGCGGCGAGGACCGCCTCGCAGATCTCCTCCGGGGTCCGCTCGGGACGGCCCTCGACGGTCCGCCGCAGCAGATCGAGCCCCTCGTCCATGTCCCGGTCGCGGTCCTCCACCAGACCGTCGGTGTAGAGCAGCAGCGAACTGCCCTCCTCCAGTTCCAGCTCCAGCGTCTCGAACGGCATCCCGCCCAGACCCAGCGGTGGCCCGCCCGGCACCTCGGCGAGGAAGGCGGTGCCGTCCGGGCGCAGCACCAGCGGCTGGAGATGTCCGGCGCGGGCCATCGTGCACCGGCCCGACGCCGGGTCGTAGATGGCGTAGAGGCAGGTCGCGCCGGTGATCCCGGAGTCGGTGCCGTCGCCGGGGCCGTCCGTGTCCAGCCGGGTCACCAGCTCGTCCAGATGCCACAGCAGTTCATCGGGCGGCAGATCCAGGGTGGAGAAGTTGTGCACCGCCGTCCGCAGCCGTCCCATGGTGGCGGCGGCGTGCAGACCGTGGCCCACCACATCGCCCACGACCAGCGCCACCCGGGCCCCCGGCAGCGGGATGATGTCGAACCAGTCGCCGCCGACGCCGCCGAGCCCGCCCGCGCCCGCCTGGGCGGGGCGGTAGCGGTGGGCGAGGTCCAGGGCGCTCTGTTCCGGCAGCCCCTGCGGCAGCAGACTGCGCTGGAGGGTCACCGCCATGGTGTGCTCACGGCTGTAGCGGCGGGCGTTGTCCACGCTGACCGCCGCCCGGGCCACCAGCTCCTCGGCGAGGGAGCGGTCCTCCTCCTCGAAGGGCTCCGGGGTGGTGTCCGAGCGCCAGAACATCGCCACGCCCAGGATCGCCCCGCGGGCCCGCAGCGGCACCGCGATCATGGAGTGGAATCCGGCCTCCACCAGCTTCACGGCCCGCTCGGGGGACTGCTGCTGCCAGCCGTCGTACGCGGTCAGGTCCCGCTCCAGGATCCCCTCGCCCTTGCCGAGTCCGGCACCCATCCGGGTGGACGGGAGGAAGTGGATGCTGGTGCCGATGGCGAAGTGGGCGGTCTCGTCGCCGATGCCGCCCGCCGCGATCCGCCGCATGTCCTCGCCCGCCCCGGTGGACCTCGGCTCCTCGCCCCGCAGCACCGCCTCCACCAGGTCGACGGTGGCGAAGTCGGCGAACCGGCCCACCGCGAAGGAGGCCAGCTCCTCGCAGGTGCGCAGCACATCCAGGGTGGTGCCGATCTCGACCCCGGCGTCATAGAGGAGCTTCAGCCGGGCCCGGGCGACATCCGCCCGGCCGGTGAGCGCCCGCAGCTCGGTGGTGTCGCGGATGGTGGCCACACTGCCGGGGGGTCCGCCGTCGCGGTCGGTGGGGCGCTGGTTGACGGCGAGCAGCCGGTCGCCGACCTGGTGCACCTCGTCGGTGACATCCCGGCCGGAGGTGAGCAGGCGCGCGGTCGCCGGGTCGAGGCCCACCTCGCTGAGGTGCCGGCCCTCCACCGTCGCGGGCAGTCCGAGCAGCCGCCGGGCCTCGTCGTTGGCGAGGAGCACCCGTCCGCCGTCGCCCACGATGAGCACCCCCTCCCGGACGGCGTGCAGCACCGCGTCATGGTGCTCGTACATCCGGGTCATCTCCTCGGGACCCAGGCCATGGGTCTGCCGCCGCAGCCGCCGGGTGACCAGCGCGGTCCCCCCGGTGGTGAGCAGCAGGACCGCCGCGCCGACCCCGAAGAGCAGCGGGAACTGGTCCTCCACCACGCCGCTGACCTTGGCCAGGGTCACCCCGGCGGAGACCAGTCCGACGACCTTCCGGTCGGCGTCGTAGATGGGGACCACCGCCTGGACCAGCGGGCCGATGGTGCCGTTCAGCCGCTCGGTGACGACCTCGCCGCGGAGGGCGGGGGCGTACTCGCCGACGAACTTCTTCCCGATCCGGTCGGGTTTGGGGTGGGTGTAGCGGATCCCGTCGGTGTTCAGGACGACGATGAAGTCGACATGGGAGCGGCGCCGGGCCTCCTCGGCGCTGGGCTGGAGGACGGCGGAGGGGTCGCGGGTGCGGAGCGCCGCGGCGACCCCCGGAGAGCTGGCGAAGGTCTCGGCCACGGAGACGGACCGGTTGACGGCCTCACGCTCGCTGTCGGCGTGCGACTGGAGCACCAGGGCGACGATGCCCGCCGCCACCAGCAACAGCACGATCACCACTTGGAGGAGAAAGACCTGCCCGGCCACGGTCCGCATGCGCAGAACCGAGCCTGGGCGACCGTAACGTGCGGCCATGTCCTCTTTCTACACCTCCCGCAAACGGTGGGCCATCCGCGCACGGTAGAGCGCGGAGGTCACCCGCGTGACCCCTTTGGGCAAATCTCGTCACGCGTGTGACCTCCGAAACCTCTGACATCTCCCGGGACGCCCACCGGGACACCCACCGGGTCAGCGCAGCCGCAGCACCTCGGCGAGGGCCTCCTCGACCGCCTTCTCCGGGTCGAGCGCGCCGCCGGGGGAGCGCCAGGCGACAAAGCCGTCCGGGCGGACGAGGAGCGCGCCCTCGCCGGTGGTGCCATGGGTGCCGGTCCAGTCGCAGCCCTCCTCCGGGACCAGGTCGGCGAGGGGTCCGTCGCCGATGGCGTACACATCCAGCGGTACGGAGAGCCGAGCGGCGGCCTTGGTCGCCGCGTCCCGCCAGACCGCCTCGCCGCAGAGCAGCACCATGGACCGTTCGTACAGATCGAGCGTGGACAGCCGTTCGGTACCGGCGCCGGGGACGGTCCGCCGTACCCACAGATGGGGGGCGCGGGTGCCCGGCTCACCGCCGAGCGAGAGCCGGTCGGGGACGACCGGTCGGGCGGTGTCCACGCCGACCACCGCGCCCGCCCGGTAGGAGTACCCCATCGCCACCGTGAGCACCCCGCTGCGGGGGCCGCCGGGGAGCGTGGGGGCGGCATAGCCGGGGTGGCTGTGCTCGGCGGAGCGGGCCGACGCCCGCTCCCCGGTCGCCTTCGCCACCGGCTGCCGCTCCTCGCCATAGGTGTCCAGCAGCCCCTGGCCGGCCCACCCCTGGAGGACCGCCGCCAGCTTCCAGGCCAGGTTGTGGGCGTCCTGGATGCCGGTGTTGGAGCCGAAGGCGCCGGTCGGGGACATCTCATGGGCGGAGTCCCCGGCGAGCAGGACCCGGCCCATGCCATAGCGCCGGGCCACCCGTTCGGCGGCGTGCCAGGGCGCCTTGCCGGTGATCTCCACATCGAGCCCGGGAGCCCCGACCGCCCGCCGGATGTGCTCCCGGCAGCGCTCGTCGGTGAAGTCCTCCAGCGTCTCGCCGCGCTCGGGGTGCCAGGGGGCGTGGAAGACCCAGCGCTCGGCGTTGTCCACGGGGAGCAGCGCCCCGTCGCCGTCCGGGGTCGTCAGATAGCAGACGATGAAGCGCCGGTCCCCGACGATGTCGATCAGACCGCGCGAGGTGAAGGTCAGGCTCACATTGTGGAACAGCTCGCCGGGGCCGCTCAGCCCGATGCGCAGCCGCTCCCGTACCGGGCTGCGCGGTCCGTCGGCGGCGACCAGATAGTCCGCCCGTACGGTGGTGCGCTCGCCGGTCGTCCGGTCCTCCAGCAGGGCGCTGACCCCGGAGGAGTCCTGGGTGAAGGAGAGCAGCTCGGTGCCGAAGAGCAGCTCGGCCCCGGCCTCGGCGGAACGTTTCGCCAGTACCGGCTCGATGTCGTTCTGACTGCACAGACACCAGGTCGTCGGGCTGATCCGGGACAGTCCGCCCCCCGGGTCGATCTCCTTGAACAGCCATGTCTGGTCGTCGCCGGTGAGCGACCCGGCCTGGAGGATCCCGTGGTTCTCCGCCAGCACCGCCGCCGCCTCGCGGATGTCCTCCTCCACCCCCGCCCGGCGGAACAGCTCCATCGAGCGGACGTTGATGCCCCGCCCGCGCGGATGCGTCGAGGTACCGGCGTGCTTCTCCACCAGCAGATGCCCGACGCCATGGCGGCTCAGGAACATCGAGGTGGAGAGGCCCACCAGGGACCCGCCCACGATCAGGACCGGCACGCGCAGGTCGGTGGTCTCGGTTCTCTTGGCGTTCTCAGCTGTCCCTTGCATGCAATCTGTGTGCCCGTCACGGGGCCGCTTGCCCCGCCCATTCACCCGCATGGTGCCCATCTCTCGCGCCACACGTGGCAGCGCATCACGATCGGTTCACGGGAGCGCCCCGGGCACCCGGCGCGGCGCCCGCGCGCGGGCCGAGGCCGGCCGGCGGCGGCGACTCCCCCCGATGACGACGACGGGCCCCGTCCCCAGCGGCGGCGCGGTCACCAAGGAGTGAAGAGGAATGACGACGTTGTCCGAGCGCATATCGCAGTCCGCCTTCGACGGATCCCGGCTCCGGGTCGTACTGCTGCTGGACCTCTACGACGGCTGCCAGAAGCAGTTCCTCGAAGCGTACGAACACATGCGCAACCATGTGGCGTCGGTTCCGGGACACATCAGCGACCAGCTCTGCCAGTCCATCGAGAACCCCTCCCAGTGGCTGATCACCAGCGAGTGGGAGAGCGCGCCCCCCTTCCTCGCCTGGGTCAACAGCGAGGAGCATGTCGCCACCGTGATGCCGCTGCACAGCTGTGTCCGGGACACCCGCTCCCTCCGCTTCAGCGTGCTGCGGGAGACCGGGCAGGCCTTCGCCGGCACCCCCGACCAGGAGCGGGGCGGACTCCAGCCCTTCCCCCGGGTCGGCGACGGCGTGGTCCGCCACGCGCTCACCTTCACCGTCAAACCCGGCAGCGAGAAGACCGTGGCCAAGATCCTCGCCGGCTACAGCTCCCCCTCCGCCCGGGTCGACCACCAGACCAGACTCCGCCGCACCTCCCTGTTCATGCACGGCAACCGGGTGGTCCGGGCCATCGAGGTCCAGGGCGATCTGATGGCCGCCCTGCGCCATGTCGCCCGCCAGCCCGAGGTACGGGCGGTCGAGGAGGCCATCAACCCCTATCTGGAGCAGGACCGGGACCTGGACGACGGCAACTCCGCGCGGCTCTTCTTCACCCGCGCCGCCCTCCCCGCCGTCCACCATGTCTCCGCCGACGGCCGGGAACCCGAGGAGGTCAACCGGCACGCCCTGCTCTACCGGGCCAAGAAGGAGTGCGGCCTCGCGGTCGCCCGGCTGCTCGCCCGGCAGGACGAGCACGCCGCCGAGGACCCGGCGGGCCCCGTCGTCGGCAGCACCGTCTTCCAGCGCGACGACATCGTCGTCCGGCTGATCGACATCCAGGGACCGGTGGACGACCACCCGGCGCTCGCCCTCGGCGTCCACGGCCCGCGCAAGGCGGCCGTCCTGGCCCGGCTCCTGGAGGACGGCGACGCCCTGCTCGACGCCGACCACCGGGACCTCGCCCACCGTGTCCGCGACGCGGACATGCAACTGATCACCGACCGGCTCGCCGCGCCCGACGCCTGACCGCGCACGGCCACCACCGGCCGACCGTACCCGCGACCCCGGATGCCGCACCCCGGGACACCGGAAACCCGTCCCGGACCCGGACGGCCGCCCACTGGAGGAAGAACACCATGACCACCACCGGCCCACGCATCGTCGACCTGAGCGAGACCCAGCCCAACACCCGGCGCGGCGGCGATCTGCGCGCCCTGCTCACCCCCACCGCCGTGGGCTCGACCAGCGGATTCATGGGACTGGCGATCATCAAGCCCGGGGAGCGCATCGCCGAGCACTACCACCCGTACTCCGAGGAGTTCGTCTTCGTGGTCAGCGGACGCCTGGAGGTCGACCTCGACGGCGTCACCCATCCCATGCGCCCCGACCAGGGCCTGATGATCCCGCTGAACGTACGCCACCGCTTCCGCAACATCGGCGACGAGGAGGTCCGGATGGTCTTCCACCTCGGCCCCCTCGCCCCCCGGCCCGAGCTGGGACATGTCGACACCGAGGAGACCCCCGCCGAAGCCCCCACCCCAACGGCCACCGCCCCCGGCCACGCCGGACCCCCGGAACGCTCCGGAGCGGTGTCGTGAGGCGCCGGGTCGCGGTCACCGGGATCGGCGTCGTCGCCCCCGGCGGCGTCGGTGTCCCCGCCTTCTGGGACCTGCTCGCCGCCGGACGTACGGCGACCCGGGGCATCACCCTCTTCGACCCGACGGGATTCCGCTCCCGGATCGCCGCCGAGGTCGACTTCGACCCCGCCGCGCACGGACTCGACCCCGAGACCGTCGCCCGCACCGACCGCTACATCCAGTTCGCCCTGGTCGCCGCCCGGGAGGCGATACGCGACGCCGGGCTCGAACCCGGGACCGTCGCCCGCACCGACCCCTGGCGGACCGCCGTCTCCCTCGGCACCGCCGTGGGCGGCACCACCCGCCTGGAACACGACTACGTCCATGTCTCCCGGCGCGGCGAACGCTGGGACGTGGACCACCGCGCGGCCGACCCCCACCTCCACCGCGCCTTCTCCCCCTCCACCCTCGCCTCCGCCGTCGCCGAGGAGATCGGCGCCCGCGGACCGGTGCAGACCGTCTCCACCGGCTGCACCTCCGGCCTGGACGCCGTCGGCTACGCCTTCCAGGCCATCCAGGAGGGCCGCGCCGACATCTGTGTCACCGGCGCCACCGACTCCCCGATCTCCCCCATCACCGTGGCCTGCTTCGACGCCATCAAGGCCACCTCACCCAACAACGACGACCCCGAACACGCCTCCCGGCCCTTCGACGCCCACCGCGACGGCTTCGTCATGGGCGAGGGCGGCGCCGTCCTCGTCCTGGAGGAGCTGGAACACGCCCGCGCCCGCGACGCCACCGTCCACTGCGAGATCGGCGGCTACGCCACCTTCGGCAACGCCTACCACATGACGGGACTCACCAAGGAGGGCCTGGAGATGGCCCGTGCCATCGACCTCGCCCTGGACCACGCCCGGGTCGACCGCACCGACGTCGACTATGTCAACGCCCATGGCTCCGGCACCAAACAGAACGACCGCCATGAGACCGCCGCCGTCAAACGCTCCCTCGGCGAGCACGCCCGTACCACCCCGATGAGCTCCATCAAATCCATGGTGGGCCACTCCCTCGGCGCGATCGGCGCGATCGAACTCGTCGCCTGTGTCCTCGCCATGGACCACCAGGTCGTACCGCCGACCGCCAACTACGAGACCCCCGACCCCGAGTGCGACCTGGACTATGTGCCGCGCACCGCCCGACCCCGCAGGCTGCGCCATGTGCTCTCGGTGGGGAGCGGGTTCGGCGGCTTCCAGTCCGCGGTCGTGCTGACCCCGTCCAGTGGGAGGGCACCATGACCGACCCCCGGCCCGATCGCCCCACCGTCATCACCGGTATCGGCGTCGTCGCCCCCAACGGCATCGGCGCGGATGTCTTCTGGAAGTCGACGCTGGAGGGCATCTGCGTCCTCGACCGGATCTCCCGCGAGGGCTGCGACCGGCTGCCCCTGAGGGTCGGCGGCGAGGTACGCGATCTGGAGCCCCGCTCCCTGGTCGAGGACCGCTTCCTGGTGCAGACCGACCGCTTCACCCACTTCGCCATGGCCGCCGCCGACCTCGCCCTCGCCGACGCCCGGCTGGGCCGCGCCGACTACCAGGACACCCCCTACGACATCGGCGTCGTCACCGCCTCCGGCTCCGGCGGCGGCGAGTTCGGCCAGCGCGAACTCCAGAACCTCTGGGGCCAGGGCTCCCGCTTCGTCGGCCCGTACCAGTCCATCGCCTGGTTCTACGCCGCCAGCACCGGCCAGATCTCCATCCGGGGCGGCTTCAAGGGCCCCTGCGGAGTGGTCTGCAGCGACGAGGCGGGCGGCCTGGACGCCATCGCCCACGCCGCCGGGGCCATCGCCCGGGGCACCGGCGCCGTCATCGTCGGCTCCGCCGAGGCCCCCCTCGCCCCGTACTCGATGGTCTGCCAGCTCGGTTACGAGGATCTGAGCCTCGCCGAGGACCCCGCCCGCGCCTACCGCCCCTTCACCGCCGACGCCTGCGGCTTCGCCCCCGCCGAGGGCGGCGCCATGCTCGTCGTCGAGGAGGAGTCCACCGCCCTCGGGCGTGGCGTCCTGCCCCGCGCCCTGGTCGCCGGGCACGCCGCCACCTTCACCGGCGCCGCCCGCTGGACCGACTCCCGCGAGGGCCTCGCCCACGCCATCCAGGGCGCGCTGCGGCAGGCCCGCTGCGCCCCCGAGGAGATCGACGTGGTCTTCGCCGACGCGCTCGGCGTACCGGAGGCCGACCGCGCCGAGGCCCTGGCCCTCACCGACGCGCTCGGCTCCCATGGCCGCCGGGTCCCCGTCACCGCCCCCAAGACCGGCATCGGACGGGCCTACTGCGGCGGCCCGGTCCTCGACACCGCCACCGCGGTCCTCGCCATGGAGCACGGCGTCGTCCCCCCGACCCCGAATGTCTTCGACGTCTGCCATGACATCGACCTCGTCACCGGCAAGGGCCGCCGGGTGCCGCTGCGCACCGCGCTGGTGCTCAGCCGGGGGCTGATGGGGTCGAACGCCGCCCTGGTGCTGCGCGCCGCGGACCCGGGACGGACCCCTTCCACCACTCACAAGGAGCAGAAGCGATGACAGAGGCAGTCACCCCGGAGGAACTGGCCGGTCTGATGCGGCAGAACGCCGGCATACAGGTCGAGCCCGGCGATCTGGCGGACCGGCCCGACACCTCGTTCGAGGAGTACGGGCTGGACTCGCTGGGCCTGCTCGGCATCGTCGCCGCGCTGGAGAACCGGCATGGCATCACCATGCCCGCGGACGCCGAGAAGTGCCTGACCCCGCGGGCCTTCCTGGAGCTCGTGAACTCATCACTGACCAAGAGCGGAGCCTGAGCGTGTCCGGACACACCGAGAACGAGATCACCGTCAACGCCCCCCTGGACGTGGTCTGGGAGATCACCAACGATCTGGAGAACTGGCCGCAGCTCTTCAGCGAGTACGCCTCGGTCGAGGTGCTGGAGCGGCAGGGGGAGACCACCACCTTCCGGCTGACCATGCACCCCGACGAGAACGGCAAGATCTGGAGCTGGGTCTCCGAGCGCACCCCGGACCGGGCGGCCCGTACCGTACGGGCCCGCCGGGTGGAGACCGGCCCGTTCCAGCACATGGACATCCACTGGGAGTACAGCGAGGTCCCCGGCGGTACCCGGATGCACTGGCGGCAGGATTTCGCGATGAAGCCGGACGCCCCGGTGGACGACGCCTGGATGACCGACAACATCAATCGCAACTCGAAGATCCAGATGGCCCTGATCCGGGACCGTATCGAGGAGCGGGACCGGCAGCGCCGGGCCGCGTCCGCCAACTGACCCGGGAGCCGTGATGACCACCACCCCTGCACACCAGGCACTGCTGGTGGCCCGGATGGCACCGGGCTCGGCCGACGGAATCGCCAAGCTCTTCGCCGAATCCGACGACGGAGAGCTTCCCGGGCTCGTCGGGGTCCACCGGCGCAGCCTCTTCCAGTTCGGCGATGTCTACCTGCACCTCATCGAGGCGGACCGGCCCCCGGGCCCGGCCATCGCCGGGGTGCACGACCACCCGGATTTCCGTGCCCTCTGCGAACGGCTGACCACCTTCATCAGCCCGTACGACCCGGAGAGCTGGCGGGGTCCCAAGGACGCCATGGCCCAGCGCTTCTACACCTGGGAGCGCGGCCCGTCCTGACGGCGGGGAGCGGGAGAGCCGCCCCACGGCCGCGCGCTGCGGCCGGGGGCGGCTCTCCCACGTCCGGGACGCCTCACCCCGGGACGCCTCACTCCGGGCTCACTCCACGAGGGTCTCCGGCGCGTCGGCGGGCGCGGGCGGCACCACCGCCTCGAAGGCATGCAGATAGGCGTTGACCGGGCGGATCGTCCCCGGTACGAGCCCCGCGCCGGTCATCCGCTCCACCATGCTCCGCCGGGTGTGCTTGGCGCCGCCCACATTGAGCAGGAGCAGCAGATCCATCGCGGTGGTGAAGCGCATCGAGGGGGTGTCGTCCACCAGATTCTCGATCACCACCACCCGGGCGCCGGGCCGGGCCGCCGCGACCACGTTGTGCAGGGTGGCGCGGGTGCTGGCGTCGTCCCACTCCAGGATGTTCTTGATGATGTAGAGGTCGGCCGCGACCGGGATCTCCCGGCGGCAGTCGCCGGGGACCACGGTGACCCGGTCCGCGAGATCGCCGTCCGCCCGCAGCCGGGCGTCGGCCCGGTCCACGACACCGGGCAGATCGAGCAGGGTGCCGCGCAGCCCCGGATGCCGCTCCAGCAGGCTGACCAGGACATGGCCCTGGCCGCCGCCGATGTCGGCGACCGAGGTCACCCCGGTGAGGTCCAGCAGATCGGCCACGTCCTCGGCGGACTGTCTGCTGGAGGTGGTCATGGCCTGGTTGAAGACCTGCGCCGACTCGGGCGCGTCCTGGTGGAGATGGTCGAAGAAGCCCTTGCCGAAGACCTCCTGGAAGACGGCCCCGCCGGAGCGGACGGCGTCGTCCAGACGCGGCCAGAGGGCCCAGGTCCAGGGCTCGGTGCACCACAGCGCGATGGCCCGCAGACTGTGCGGGTCGTCCTCGCGGAGCATCCGGGACATCTCGGTGTGGCAGAAGGTGCCGTCGGGCCGCTCGTCGAAGACGCCCTGGCAGGCCAGGGCGCGCAGCAGCCGGCGCAGCGGCTCCGGCGCCACGTCCACCGCCTGGGCCAGCTTCTCGGCGGTGGCCGGGACATCGCCCAGCGCGTCGGCCAGCCGCAGCCGGGCGGCGGCACGGACGGCGGCGGCGCAGGCGGCCCCGAAGACCAGTTCGCGCAGCCGCATCCCCGGGGGCGGGGCGGAGTCAAGGGGGACGGTCTCGACGGGTCGGGTGCTCAGCGTGGTCATGCGCGTTCACTCTCTCCTGGCGGTCCGGCCGGGTACGCGGCGGAACGGCGGATACGGCGTACGGGGTGGCGGGCGGCGGATACGGCGTTACGGGTACGGGTACGGGGCGGTGGGCCCGGAGTGCGGGCCCGTCAGCACATCCCGGCGGGCTCGGAGGTGGCGCAGGTGTTGTCCGTGAACCGGTTGCCCGATCCGCCGCCGCCGTCGATGAGATCGGCCTTCGCATTGCCGCGTACGTCGTTGTGCTCGATGACGTTGTCGGTGTTGGCGGCGCCGACGAAGCTCTTGAAGAGGACGATCCCGCCGGACATCGGCCAGGCGCCGACGTTGTCCCGGATCCGGTTGTCGCGGATGACGGTGGCCTCGGAGCCGGTCAGGACGATGCCCGAGCCCTGGAGGGCGGGCAGCCGGTCGGTCGCCCGGCAGAAGGTGTTGTTCCGCTCGATGGTGTTGGAACGGACCGTCATGGCGCCTGCGGCGGGCCGGGACTCGTCCCCGACGATGAACATCCCGGCGCAGTTCCCGGTGATGACATTGGACCGGACGGAGAGGTTCCGGACCCTGCGTACGGTGATGCCGATACGGTTCCCGGTGGCCCGGTTGTCCGCGATCACCGTGCCCCCGGTGTCGGTGGCGCCGCCCTCGGCGTCCACGGCGTTGGCGACGAAGATGCCCGCGTCGCCGTTCTCCCGGACGGTGTTGTTCCGGAGCGCGGCCCGGGTGGAGCGCTGCTGGGCGATGCCCCAGACGCCGTTCTCCTCGGCGGTCACCTCCCGGACCAGCAGCCGGTCGGTCCGGGAGGCCCACAGGCCGTGGCCGCGGAAACCCCGCACGGTGAGGGAGCGGACCGAGACCCCGGCCGGCTCCGCCCCCTCGGTCCCGATGACACAGATGCCATGACCCGCCGTGGCGCAGCTGTGGCCGGTACGGGAGCGGGTCTGCGCGGGGGTGAGGACGGTACGGGGGCCCGCGCCGCGCAGGGTCAGCTCCTTGGTGATCAGCACGCTCTCCCGGAAGGTGCCGGGGGCGATCACCACCGTGTCCCCGGGGCGGGCCGCGTCCACCGCCGCCTGGATCGAGGCACCCGGCCGGACGGTGTGCTGCCGTGGCGCGGCGACGGCGCCCGGGGCGGTGGCGAGCCCGGCGACCAGAGCGGCGGCCACCGCTGTACACCATCCGATATGCGTGAGATGAGGTTTTTGTCCATGTGTCATGAGGCGACGTTAGGAGGGATGGAGGGGGGCCGCCACACGGGTCGGTCGGATGGAGGCGTCCCGTCCGCCGTCCGGGCCGTCCGGGCCGTCCGGGCCGTCGGGACCGTCCGGGCCGTCCGCGCTGGCTGGGTCTGCCGGGTCGGCCGGGTCGTCCTGGGTGAACAGGGCGACCATCGAGCGGAAGGCCGCCCGGTAGACGCCCGGGGTCGTGCCGTTGAGGCGCTGGAAGTGGTGGCGCAGATTGGCGGGTGTCCCGAGCCCGGTCCGGGCGGCGATGTGCTCCACCGGGAGGTCCCCGCGCTCCAGCAGATGCTGGGCCCGCTCGATCCGCAGGCGCAGCAGGTACTGGAGCGGGCTGAGCCCGGTCCCGGAGCGGAAGCGCCGGCTGAGGGTACGGACGCTGGTACCGGTGTACGCGGCGATCTCCGCGAGGGTCAGCGGGCGGTGCAGCTCCGCCGCCATCCAGCGCAGCGTCGGCCCGAGCCCGCCGTCCGTGTCCGTGCCCGTGTCCGTGTCCTCGTGCGGGTCCGTGTCCGTGTCCGCTTGAGTGTCCGCCGGCAGGTCGGTGGTGGTGCCGGTGCCGGTGGCGGTGGTCCCGGGGAGTCCGCCCCGCTCCGGCAGCCGGAGGAAGAGCCGCCGGTCCGCCTCCCGCCCCACCGGCCCGCCGTGCTCCTCCTCGATGAGCCGCAGCCACAGGTCCTTGCCGCCGAGCACCCCCGACGAGGTGAGGAACGGGCCGTCGGCGACGACCTCCCGCCCGGGGACGACCTCGATCCGGGGATGACGCAGCTCCAGCTCCCCGGTGTACCGCCAGTCGGTGGTGGCCCGCCGTCCGTCGAGCAGCCCGGCGGCCGCGAGCGCGAAGGTCCCCGTCCCCACCGCACCGATCCGGCAGCCCCGCCCGGCGGCGGCCCGCAGCGCACCGGTGACGGCGGCCGGGGGCTCGTCCCGGAAGCCCCGGTAGCCGGCCACGATCACGGCCGCCGCCCCGTCGAGACCGTCGAGCCCCCGGTGCCCGGTGAGCCCGAACGGGCCCGGCCCGGCCGTGGCCCGGAAGCCGGGGCCGGCACAGATCCTCAGCTCGTACGGGGCACTCCCGCGGCCGGTGCCCGTGACGGCGCCGAGCAGCAGCCCGGGGGTGGTGAGCTGGGATCCGGGGACCCCGTCGAGGACGAGAAGGGCGACCAGTGGCATGGCCAGAATTTAACCGAGGGTGGCATCGCGGGCGCTGTTTCCGACCGGTTCACGGCCCGGAGGATGGGGGCACACGCACCGGAGACCAAGGAACACCCGGACCGTGTACACCCCTCCCACCAGCCCTGAAAGGGAAATTCGCCATGGCCTACCCGACCCGCCGGCAGCAGACCCGACCCCTTGGCACCCTGGTGCGCCGGCCCTCCCGGAGCCTGGCCAGGACCGCCGCGATCGGTGCCGCCACCGCTGTCGCCGCCGCCGGTCTGGCCGTCGCCGGTCCCGCCGGGAGCGCCGGGGCCGTCGTGGGCGGCGAGGACTCCACCCAGCGGTACTCGTTCATGGTCTCGATACCCCAGGACATGAAGCTGCCCGAGGGCACCCTCCAGGGAGTCTGCGGCGGCACGCTGATCGACCCCCAGTGGGTGCTCACCGCGGCCCACTGCGCCGGTCATCCGGATCTGCCGACCGCGCCGTCCGGGACGGTCCGGATCGGCAGCGAGCACCAGAGCCGGGGCGGGACGGTCCGCACCATCACCGCGAAGGTGCTCCACCCGGACTATGTGATCCGGCCCGACGCCTACCGGGGCCACGACGACCTCGCGCTGCTCAAGCTGGACCGGCCGGTCACCCGTCAGCAGCCGGTACGGATCGCCGACCGCGCCCCGAAGGTGGGCGACCGGACCCGGATCCTCGGCTTCGGCAACACGGCCGAGGGCCCCGACTGGTCGTTCTCCGAGCGGCTCCAGCAGCTCGACACCCGCAGGATCGCCGACGCGGCGTGTTCCCCGTTCAAGGCGGGCAGCGAACTCTGCACGGGGTCGCGGGTGCCCGACGCCATGGGATGCCGGGGCGACTCGGGCGGCCCCCAGATCCAGCGGATCGCCGGACGCTGGCAGCTGGTCGGGGCGACCTCCGGCGACGGCAACCCCGCGGTCGGACCGGAGTGCTCCAACGGCCCCGGTGTCTGGACCTCGGTCCCCGCGTACAAGGACTGGATCGCCCAGACGATCCGGACCCACCGCTGACCCCTGCCGCCCCGGGCCCGGCCACCGCCCTGACGGCGCGGCCGGGCCCGGCCGCGCGCCGCGAAGACCCCCAGGGATACCGTCGCCCCATGCCCGTGGTCGCCCTTCTCGTCCTCGACGGAGTCCCCGGACACCAGCTCACCACCCCGGGGCTGGTCTTCGAGGCCGCCGCCGAAGCGCACCGGCCCGCCCGTACCGAACTGCGGGTCTGCTCCGTCCGGCCCGCCGTCACCACGGCCGGGCCACTGCCCCTGACCATCACCGCCCCCTGGGGGACGGACGGGCTGGAGGGCGCCGACACGGTGGTGCTCACCGGCCATGACGGCTTCCTCGCCGGGCCACCGGCCGGGGTGGCCGACGCGGTGCGCGCGGCGGCGGCCCGGGGCAGCCGGATCGCCGCCGTCGGCACCGGTACGTTCACCCTCGCGGCCACCGGGCTGCTCGACGGCCGGCGGGCGACCACCGAGTGGTCCCATACGGCCGAACTCGCCGCCCGCCATCCGCGGGTCGTGGTCGACCCCGCCGGGACGGTGGTGGCGGACGGTCCCTTCGTCACCTCGGCGGGCGTCCTGGGGGGAGTCGACCTCTGCCTCCATCTCATCGGCCGGGACCACGGCCCGCCGGTCGCCGGGCGGACCGCCCGGCGGCTGATCGCGCTCATGCGGGAGGACGCCGGGGCCACCCGCGAGGAGATCGACCGCGAGCTGGCCGAGAGCGCGGGTCTGGAGCCGACCCTGCGCTGGCTGGAGAACCGCCCGTACGACGCGCCGACCCTCGCCGAGATCGCCGCCCACGCCCGGACCAGTGTGCGCAGCCTCAACCGCCGCTTCCGGGAGCGGACCGGGCTCACCCCGCGCCAGTATCTGCTGCGGATCCGGCTGGAGCGGGCCCGGCGGCTCCTGGAGACGGGGGACGGGACGGTCGACGAGATCGCCGCCAGGACCGGGTTCGGCTCACCCGAGAGCTTCCGCCGCCACTTCCGTCGGCTGACGGGCACCACCCCGAGGGCCTACCGCACGGCCTACCGTTCCAGCGGCGGGTAAGGCTTCCGCCGCCGGGTGAACCAGGTGACCACCCACAGGACCACCCCGATCAGCAGCAGCACCCCGGCGATCCGGTACTGCTCCCCGGGACGCCCGGAGGACCACGGCAGGACCAGATAGAGACAGGCGACCATGCCCACCACGGGCAGCACCCGGCCCGCCCGGAAGTGCGGTGCCGCGACCGTGTCCCGGCGCAGCACCAGGACCGCCAGATGAACGCCCGCGAAGACGGTGAGCAGGAGCAGTGAGGTCGTACCCCCCAGCAGTGCGACGACCGAGCTGTCCGGGTTCAGCGAGACAAAGGTGATGAGGCCGACGGCGATGCCGGTGGTCAGCAGGATCGCCGCGCGCGGAGTGCGCCGTACGGGATGCACCGTGGCGAGGAAGGGCGGCAGCACCCCCTGCCGGCCCATGCCGTACAGCAGTCGGCTGGCCATCAGCATATTGATGAGCGCCGAGTTGGCCACGGCGAACAGGGAGATGAACGGCAGCAGGTCGGCGACCGGGAAGTCGGGAGCGGCCGTCTGCACGACCGTGGCCAGCGGGGTCTCACTGGCGGCGAGCCGCCCCACCGGCACGACGGCGACGGCGCAGATCGACACCAGGACATAGATCGCGCCGGTGATCCCCAGACCGGCGAACATCATCCGGGGGAAGGTCCGCGCCGGGTCCTTGGTCTCCTCCGCCATATTGACCGAGTCCTCGAAGCCGACCATGGCGAAGAAGGCCAGCGAGGTCGCGGTGCTCACCGCGAGGAACGCGTTCTTGTCGGACGCGGTCTCGAAGGCGACGACCCGGGAGAAGTCCGCGTCCCCGCCCGCGATGAAGAAGAGGCTGACCAGGATCACCAGGAGCAGACCCGTCAACTCCACGACCGTCAGCACGACATTGACCTTGACGCTCTCCGCGACACCCCGGAGATTCACCAGCAGCACCAGCCCCATGAAGCCCAGCGCCATCAGCAGGATCAGACCGTCCCCCGCGTCGAACCCGAAGCCCACGGCCAGATTGGCCGCGAAGGCCCGGGAGGCCGCCGACGCCGAGGTGATGCCGGAGCACATCACCGCGAAGCACACGAGAAAGGTCAGGAAGTGCAGGCCGAACGCCTTGTGCACATACAGGGCGGCACCCGCGGCCTGCGGGTACTTGGTGACCAGCTCCAGATAGGAGCAGGCGGTGATCAGCGCGACGGTGAAGGCGACCGCGAACGGCAGCCAGGCCGCGCCCCCGACCTCCCCCGCGACCTGCCCCGTCAACGCGTAGATCCCGGTCCCGAGGATGTCGCCGACGATGAACAGCAACAGCAGCCCCGGGCCCATCACACGCTTCAGCGCGGGCTGTTCGGGCGGGTTCGGCACAGGCGTGGCCGGCGTGGTCGGTACATCCGATCCGGGCATGGCGTGCTCCTCGGGGCGGTGGATGACCGGTACGCGATGGCGGGCCCCGTGGCGGATTCCGGTGCCGCGTCCGGTTCGTCGACGAGGGTCCTGCCCCCGGGGCACCCGGGGGAACCACGGCGCACCCGGGAGGACCGGAGTGCGGGAAGCGCGCGGCGCGCCCGGGAGGGGCGTGAGGGGTCCGGGAAGGGGCGTGAGGTGTCCGGGCGGGGCGCGGGCCGATTGAGCGGTGGGCCGCCGTCCGCCGTGCCCTCTCCACAGGACCCGGCACGCCCCGGGGCGCCCCGAAGGAAGGACAGCCATGACCGTGACGGTGCGGCACCCGGCGAACGACACCCCCGATGCCCCACCGCCCGCCGCCGCGCCCCGGCCCAGGGACCCCGGCGCGCCACTGCTGGGCGTCCCCCTCGCCCATCTGGTCGCCTGGGAGGTGACGGGCACTCTGGCCGCCGTCGCCGTGCTGGGCCCCGACCCGGCGCGGGCGCCCGCGCTCCTGGGGGCGGCGCTGCTGGGCGCCCTGACCACGGTACGGCTGCGGCGGCGCTGGCTCTACGCCTGGCTGGCGGCGCGGCTGCGGCTGTGGGCCCGCTCCCGCGCGGGCGGGACGGCCCCCGGCGGACCGCTCGCCCCGCTGCGGACCCTGCTGCCGGGGCTGACCGTCCGGCGGGCGGAGGGCCGCAGCCGTACCCCGCTCGGACTGGTGCACGACGGCCGGGCCTGGGTCTGCCTGGTCGCGGTCGACCCCGGCGACGCACGGCCGGACAGCGGTGAACCCGGCGGGCAGGCGCCGCCCCCGGCCCCCGAACCGCCCCTGCGGGAGCTGTCCGGGCTGCTCCGTCTCGACGACCTCGCCCTGGACTCCGTACAACTGCTCGTGCACACCGTCACCGCGCCCGCCGGTGCGGACGCCGCGTCCCCCCTCTGCGCCACCGCCCACCGGCAGCTCAACCCGGCGGCCGTACCGCTGCTGCGGCAGCTGTGGGTGGCGCTGCGGCTGGACGGGACGGCCTGTCCCGAAGCGGTACGGGTCCGGGGCGGCGGCGAGCCCGGGGTGCGGCGGGTGCTGCGCCGGGGCGCGCTGGCGGCCGTGGCGGTGCTGGAACGGGCGGGATTCCCCGCGCGTGTGCTGGACGAGGCGGAGGCCGCCCACGCCCTGGCGGAGGCGGCGGGGCTGCCCACCGGGGCCGACGGCGGCGCGGGGGAGGGCACGGCGGTCACCGAGACCTGGACGGGGCTGCGCACCGGCTCCGGCGGCCAGATCACCTTCCGGCTGCGGCACGGCGGCTCCGGGCCGCCGCGCCTGCGAGAGCTGCTCGACCCACTGGCGGAGATCCCCGTCCGGGCGAGCGTTCTGGCGGTGACCTTCACCCGCCCCGAGGACTGCACCGTCGCCCTCCGCGTCACCGACACCACCGGGGGGACGCCGGAGGCCGTCGCCCGGGCCCTCGGCGGCCGGCTGGAACGGCTCGACGGGAGCCATGCGGAAGGGCTGCTCGCCACCGTGCCGCTGGGCCTGCCGCCGGGCCCGCGCGCCCCGCGCTGTCCGGTGCCCGCGGGGCCGCTCGCCCGTACCGCCGGAGTGGTCATCGGCACCGGCCACGACGGCCGCCCCGAAGCGCTGCCACTCCTGCGCCGGGAGCCCCTGCGGCTGGGGGTCCTGCTGTCGCACGACCGCGCCGTGCTGCTGGTCTTCCGGCTGCTGGCGGCCGGCGCCGAGGTACGGGTGCGCTCCCCGCACCCGCAGGCGTGGGCCCCGCTGCTGAGGGCGTCCGGCGCGGACCCGGCCCGGCTGGCGGTGGGGCTGCCCGGGGGGCCGACACCGCCGCCGGGCGGGCCGCTGCGGCCGGTGGTGATCGTGGACGAGTTCATCGGCGGCACCGGCACGCCCCGTCCGGACCTCGGACCCTGGCAGACCGGGATCAGCCTGCACCGCCGCGCCCCCGCCGGCGGGGTACGGGCCCTGCGCCGCTACGACGCCGTCCTCGCGCCCCGGCTCCCCTCCCCGCTCGCCCGCGAGCTGGCCGAGGCGTACGGCCTGCCCGCCCCGGCCCTCCGTACCCTCCCCCTGCTGCCCCCCGACGCGACCGCCCTCGTCCGCGACGGCGAACTCCGCACCCTCTGGCTCCGCCCGGTCCCGGCCGAGTCCTCCCTGACCCTCCCGCCCCGGCCCGGGCACGTCGATGGCTGAGCCGCCCGAGCCCCTTGGGCACCGCCGCCGGAGCACCAGCCGGGAGGTACCCGTGCCCGCCCCCGGAGACGGAGTGCCCTCGCCCGGCGCCGACCGCCCGGGGACGGTGTCCCCCCTCGGGCCCGGCGGCCCGGGGGAGCTGCCCGGGTCCGGGCCCGGCGGCCCGGGGGAGACGCCCGGCCTCGGCTCCGCCCGGGGCGAACCCGGCCGGGGCGGGCCCGAAGGCCACGCGGCCTCCCGGGTGGACGGCGCGGCGCGGTCCCGGGGCGGATCCGCCGGTGGGCGGGGTGCGGCGGTGGCCGGGCTGGCGCTCGCGCTCCTCGCGGTGGCGTCCGGTGGGCCCGTGGGGGCCGTGCCACCCGTGCGGTGTGCGGCGCCCGCCGTGCGGACCAGCGCGGAACTGCCCTGGTCCCAGGCCCGGCTGGAACCCCAGCGGGTCTGGGACATCACCCGGGGCGCGGGCCAGACCGTCGCCGTCGTGGACTCCGGTGTCGACGGCGGGGTGCCCCAGCTCGCGGGCCGGGTGCTGCGCGGGCTGGATGTGGTCGTTGGCGGCGGGCGCGGCGACACCGACTGTGTGGGCCATGGGACCTTTGTCGCCGGCCTCATCGCCGCCCGGCCGGTACGGGGGCTGCGGTTCGCGGGGGTCGCCCCCGACGCGCGGATCCTGCCCGTACGGCAGACGACCGACGGCGAGGACGGCACCGCCAACGGGATGGCGCGGGCCATCCGCGCGGCCGTCGACGCGGGCGCGGGCGTGGTCAATGTCTCCGTCAACTCCCCGAGCCGCAGCCGGCTCCTCGACGACGCGGTGCGGTACGCGTTCCGGAAGGATGTCGTCATCGTGGCCTCGGCGGGCAACCAGTCCACCGGGCCCGGCGCGGTGGCCGACCCGGTGAGCTTCCCGGCGGCGTACCCCGGGGTGCTGGCGGTCGCGGCGGTGGACCGGGACGACCGGCCCGCACCGTTCTCCCGGCGGGGCGACTTCGTCGGGATCGCGGCACCCGGGGTGGACATCCTGAGCCTGGGTACGGGGGGTCCCGGCCACCGGGTGGACCAGGGAACCAGTTTCGCGACGCCCTATGTGGCGGGCACGGCGGCGCTGGTACGGGCCCGGCACCCGGAGCTGACGGCGGCCCAGGTCGTCCACCGGCTCCAGACCACGGCGGACCATCCGCCGACCCGGCTGCCGGAGCCGGGGGTGGGCTGGGGGGTGGTGAACCCCTTCGAGGCGGTGACGGCGGTGGTCCCCGGGGAGAACGGCGGAACCACGGGCCCCGGCACCCCGGAGGCGGCGGACCTCGGGGGAGCGGCAGCGGGCGGCGCGCCCCCGGAAGCCGCCGCACCCGTGGCCGGGGAGCCGGATCCGGCCCGGGGCGCCCTGCCGCTGCTGCTGGGGCTCGCCGCCCTTGTCGTGCTGGGGGGACTGGGCGTGCTCCTGGCCCGCCTTGCCCACCGCCTCCGCTGAACCCCCGACCGCGCGGGCGCGTTCACCGCGCGGTAGCTGCCGGGGTACCGGCCCGGGCGCCGAAATTCAGCCCGTCCGGCGTTTGAGGACGGACCTCGGCCCCGAGTCGGCTCGGGCACCCGTCGGGGCCGGCCCCGGACCCCGCTTCTCGATCGCCGGAGGGGCTGGTTCGGGAGGACCCCCATGGGGCTGAACGCAGTGCGCCCCGGCCGCGGGCGTACGGCCGCGACCGCCGGGTGCCGCCGCCCGTGGCGACTCGGCCCGTCCGGGGCCGCCCCGGGGACGCCGCCCCCGAGCCGGTACGGGTCCGCGGATACCGGCTCGGCGGCGATGGGCGGTGGGCGGCGCGCGGCTCGCGGCGGGCCGTCACCCCACCAGGGCCGTCTGCACCAGGACGGGCGCGGCCCGGCGGGTCACCAGCTGGGCCCGGCCCGGGGGGAGCTTCTTCGGCGGGGCGCCCACCAGGAAGGTGCCCTCCTCGCGGGGGCAGGAGAAGAGCAGCGAGGGGGTGCCCAGCTCCAGCAGACGGCGCAGCACCGGATCGCTCATGCCCCGCATCGCGTTCGCCGAGCTGCGGGCGATCACCACATGGAGCCCGATGTCGGTGCCCTGGGCCAGTAGGTCGAGGACGGGGGAGAGCGGCTGCTGCCCCGGCGTGGCGAGCAGATCGTAGTCGTCGATCAGCAGATAGAGCCGGGGCCCCGCCCACCAGTCCCGCAGCGGCAGCCGCTCGGGGGTGATCTCCGCCCCCGGGACGCGTTTGGTGAGCGAGCCGCTCGCCCGTTTGACGAGGTCCGCGAGGCCCGAGCCCTGGACCGCGTAGCCGAGCCGGTACTCCTCGGGCACCGCGTCGTACAGATTGCGCCGGGTGTCGGCGAGGACGACCCGGGCCTCGGCGGGGGTGTAGCGGGCGGCGATGGCGCGGCCGGCGAGCCGCAGGACATTGGTCTTGCCGCACTCGGTGTCGCCGACGACGAAGAGATGCGGATGCTGTTCGAAGTCGTGCCACCGGGGTCGCAGCCCCGTCTCCTCAAGACCGAGGGCGAACCGCAGATCGCCCTCGACGGGCGGCACCTCGGCCACCGGGAGCACGGGCGGCAGCAGCCGGATCGGCGGGGCGGGCGGCCCGTCCCAGCCGGCGGCCACGGACTCCACCAGCGCGCGGTGGGCGTCGGCGATCCCCTCCGCGCTCTCCACCCCGTCGGTGCGCGGCACGGCGGTGAGGAAGTGCAGCCGTTCGGGGGTGAGCCCGCGCCCCGGGCTCTTGGGCACCAGCGCCTGTGCCTTGGAGTTGATGTCGGACTCCATGGCGTCGCCCAGCTTGAGTTCGAAGCGGGTGCCCAGGACATCGCGCAGCCAGGAGCGGAGGTCCATCCAGCGGGCGGTGGCGATCACCAGATGGACCCCGTAGCCGAGTCCGCGCTGCGAGATCTCCTGGACCGAGCCCTCCAGCCGTTCGAAGTCGGAGCGCAGGGTGACCCAGCCGTCGATCACCAGGAAGACATCGCCGTACGGGTCCTCGTCGTGGAAGCGTCCGGCGGCGCGGGCCCGGCGGTATTCGGCCATGGACTCGACCCCGTGTTCGCGGAAGAGTTCCTCACGGTGGTCGATGACGGCGGT
The DNA here is from genome assembly GCF_040299965.1 of Streptomyces sp. NPDC000594. Taxonomy (NCBI): domain Bacteria; kingdom Bacillati; phylum Actinomycetota; class Actinomycetes; order Kitasatosporales; family Streptomycetaceae; genus Streptomyces; species Streptomyces sp. NPDC000594. The sequence continues at coordinate 56,811 of NZ_JBEPCY010000010.1, forward strand.
GACCTCGGAGACCGCCCGGGTGACCCGGTCCACGTCGAGCCGGCCGGCGACACAGCCGACGTGCGGCAGTCCGCGCAGCGACGCCAGGGAGCCGCCGCCGAAGTCCAGGCAGTAGAACTGGACATCCCGGGGGGTGTGGGTGAGGGCGAGCGCCGTCACCAGGGTGCGGATCAGGGTGCTCTTGCCGCTCTGGGTGGCGCCGACGACGCCGACATGGCCGTCCGCCCCGGCGAGTCCGGCGACCAGGACGTCCCGGCGCTGTTCGAGGGGTTTGTCGACCACTCCGACGGGTACGGAGAGCTGCCCCGCGGGGACGCCGGAATCCGCCGCCCCGGTGAGCTGGGGCAGCAGTCCGTCCAGGGTGGGCGGTTCGTCCAGCGGCGGCAGCCAGACCCGGTGCGCGGGCGGCCCCTGCCCCACCAGCCGGTCCACGATGATGTCCATCATCGTGGCGGCCTCCGCCGGGGGTTCCGGCTCGGGCGCGGCTCCGCCGCTGTCGGCCGGGGCGGCCGGCTGCGGCTCCACGAAGCGGGCCGTGTACGGGACGACCTGCTGCGCGATGACGGCCGGCCGCCGGGTGCGGACGGCGGCGGCCCGGTAGGCGCCGGAGACATAGGCCGCGCGGAAGCGGACCAGGGTGTCGGTGTCGGTACGGATGAAGCCGTGCCCGGGGGCCGAGGGCAGATGGTGGGCGTCGGGGACGCCGAGCACCGCCCGGGACTCGGAGGCGGAGAAGGTGCGCAGCCCGATGCGGTAGGAGAGATGGGACTGAAGGGCGTGGATCTTCCCCTCCTCCAGGCGCTGCGAGGCGAGCAGCAGATGGACCGCGAGCGACCGGCCCAGCCGTCCGATCATCACAAAGGTGTCGATGAACTCACGCTTCTGGGAGAGGAGTTCGCTGAACTCGTCCACGACGACGAAGAGCGACGGCAGCGGGTCGAGGGGTGCCCCGCCCGCGCGGGCCTTCTCGTAGTCGAAGACGGAGCTGAAGTTCCCGGCGGCGCGGAGGAGTTCCTGGCGGCGGTTCATCTCGGACTGGAGCGCCTCCTGCATGCGGTCGACCAGCGGGAGTTCATCGGAGAGATTGGTGATCACGGCGGAGGTGTGGGGGAGCCGGTCGAGGCCGAGGAAGGTGGCGCCGCCCTTGAAGTCGACCAGAACAAAATTGAGTGCCTCGGAGGAGTGGGTGGCGGCGAGTCCGAGGACCAGGGTGCGCAGCAGTTCGGACTTGCCGGAGCCGGTGGCGCCGATGAGGATCCCGTGCGGGCCCATGCCGCCCCGGGAGGCCTCCTTGATGTCGAGTTCGACGGGTACCCCGTGCTCGGAGATGCCGATGGGGACCCGCAGCTGGTCCCAGAGCGAGCGGGGCCGCCAGCTGATGGCCGGATCGAGACGTTTGGCGTCGCCGAGCCCGAGCAGGGAGGGCAGTTCAAAGTCGGTGGCCTCCGGTTCGGTGTTCTCCCGGCCACCCCCGCCGGTGCGGTACGGGGAGAGCAGCCGCGCGAGCCGGGCGGCCCGTCCCGTGCCGAGGGTGTCCGGGCGGCAGAGGGGGGTGCGGATCTCGGTTCCGGCGGTGTCCCGGGTGATCCGTTCCAGACTCTCCTCACCGACGGCGAGCCGCAGGACATAGCGGTTGTCCCGGCGGGGCAGGGTGCCGGCCAGGTCGATGACGACGCCGTTGCGGTAGCCGCTGGTGACGGCCCGCACCCCGGCGGGCAGCTCGGTACCGTCGACCACGAGCACCAGATAGGGCTCGTCGGTGGAGACCTCCGCGCCGGGCTCGTACCCGGGCCGTTCGCGGAGGCGCTCGCCGCCGAGCAGCTCCTCCAGCCGGCCGAAGTCGTCCGTGATCTGCCGCAGCGGGCCGGCGCCGTCCTCGGCGGTGGGGTGCAGGGCGTGCGGCAGCCATTTCGCCCACTCCCACTCCTCGGCGGCCCGGCCCCGGGTGAGGACGCCGATCCGCAGCGCGTCGGGGGCGTGCAGCACGGCGAGCGAGGCGAGGACGGAGCGGACCAGTCCGCGGGCGGTGTCCTGGTCCCCGTCGAGCAGGACATGGGCGAAGCCGCGCAGATAGAGGGGGACGGGGACGCCGGGGACGGTGGTGTACGCCTCCACCAGCCGGCGCAGGGCGTGGCTGCTGACGGGTTCGAGGTCCTCGACGGGGGCGGACTGCGGCGCCACCAGCCGGACACCGAGGGCCTGGGGGCCGGTGCCGAGGCGGATCTCGCCGAAGTCGGGGTGGGCGGGGCGGCGTTCCCACAGCCGGTTGCTGAGCGCGGTCGACCAGAGGCCGTCGGGCTCGGGGAACTGCCAGTGCAGATGGCGGCGCTGCTGGTCGGCGGCGCGGCGTAGCCGGCGCCGGGTCCGGGCGAGATAGCGGAGGTAGCCGCGGCGCTCGCCGCGCAGCTTGCGCTTGCGCTCCAGGGGCGCCCGCAGCAGATTCATGACCAGCATCAGCACGGCCGAGACGGCCATGAAGCCCATCATCACGTAGCGGATGGCGGCGTTGACGCCGGGAACGACGAACATCAGGCTCATCGAACCGGCCATCATCAGGGTGGGCACAAAGCCCATGAGGGCCTGGAAGCCCCCGGGTTCCAGCTCGGGGAGCGGGGGCGGCGGCTGGAGGGACAGCTCACCGCCCGGCATGTCCGGGGCCTGGCGCCGTGGCGGGCGGCGGAAGAGCACGGTGGCCAACGGGCCTCCCATCATCGGGGCCCGGGGTCTCGCGGTCCGGGCCGTGCGGGTGTGCTCGGACGGCACGGGCGGGCAGGGGCCACGGATCAGTCGGACCACCCGGGTGGCCTGTTCCGCGTGGCGACGGCTCCGGTACGGGCCGGGTACGGACCGGGTACGGGGAGGCGATGGCGCGGGTGCGGGCTTGGCCGACGTACCCGCCGGAGAAGTTCTGAACCCGTCCCCGGAAGGCGGCGTGCAGTTGCGATGTGAACAGCAACGCGACCGGCGGGCTCTGCCGGATGATGCTGGTGACGCCCGACTCCGCGCTGGAGATGGCGGTCCCCTCGGACGTACCGCTGTACGACCTGCTGCCGGCCCTGCTGGCACAGGCCGGTCCGGAGCTGGCCGACCGGGGTCTCGACCACGACGGCTGGGTGGTCCAGCGGCTGGGCGAACCACCGCTGGACGAGGAGCGCACCCTCGCCGCGCTGACCGTGCGCGACGGCGAGACCCTGCATCTGCGTCCGCGCCGGGCCGAACTGCCCGCCCTCGACTACGACGATCTGATCACCGGTGTCGCCGACGGGGTGCGGGCACGCCCGGACCGCTGGTCGGACCGGCTCTCCCGGTGGACCCTGCTGGCCCTGGCCGCGCTGGCGCCGCTGATGTGCGCGCTGGTACTGCTGCTGGACGGCCCGCTCGTGGCGCGGGCGGCCACGGCGGGCGGCGCCGCCCTGGTGGTGCTGGCCACCGGGGCGGTCGCGGCCCGGCTGCTGGCGGACCCGGCGGCGGGCGGGCTCCTCGGCCTCGCCTCGCTGGTGCCGGCCGGTGTCGCCGGATATCTGGCCCCCGCGACACCGGGCGGCGGCCCGGACGCGGCCCAGGTGCTGGGCGCGGGCGCGGCGGCGCTGACCGTCACCGTGGTCGCGATGGCGGCGGTGGCGTGCTGGCTGCCCGCCTTCGCCGCGGCACTGGCGGTGGCGTGCGCGCTGACCCTCGGCGGTCTTCTCGCGCTGACGGCGGGGCTCGCCCGGGGCGAGGCGGCGGCGGTGGTCCTGGTGGTGGCGCTGGTCCTCAACGCCACCGTACCGATGACCGCGTTCCGCCTCGCCGATCTGCGGCTGCCGCTGCTGCCCACGACAGGTGAGGAGTTGCAGGACCAGATCGAACCGGTGGACGCGGACCGGGTGCTCACCCGCGCCGCCGTCGCGGACGACTACATGACCGCGCTCTTCGTGGCGGTGGGAGTGGTCTGCGGGGCCTCGCTGGCGGCGCTGGAACCGGCGGACGGCTGGGCCCCGGCCACCCTCTACGGGCTCGGCTGCGCGACGCTGCTGCTCCGGGCCCGGGCGCTGAGCGGTACGGGACAGCGGCTCGCCCTGCTGATCCCGGCGGTGCTGGCGCTGATGGTCTCCGGAACGGCGCTGGCCGACTCGCTCCCGCCGGTCCTGAGGCCGGCGGTGGCCGTGCCGGTGCTGCTGGTGGTGACGGTGCTGCTGCTGGCGGCGGCCCGGGTGCTGCCGGGGCGTCGGCTCGTCCCCTACTGGGGGCGGGCGGCGGAGATCTGCGAGCTGCTGATCGGGCTCGCGGTGCTGCCGGTGCTGCTCGCCGTCCTCGGCGCGTACGGCTGGGCGCTGGACCTCTTCGGCTGACCGGCGCGCGGCGCCGTCCCTCTCTCCGCTCCGTCGCGGGCCGGTCAGGCCCCGCTTCACCGACCCCGGATGGTTCCCATGCAGACGCGCCGCGACCAGGTGCAGGCCCATCTCTTCACCCTCAGCCGGGTCCAGGCGGGCCTGGTGCGCGGGGAGCCGGACGCGCCGGAGGTGCCGATGCGGCGGTTCTCCTTCGGCACGGTGGCGGGCGGGGTCGCCGCAGTGGTGGCCCTGGCCGGCTTCGCGGCCTTCGGTTTTGTCTCCCCCGGCAGCGGCAAGGGGTTCCAGAAGGAGGGCACCCTGGTCGTCGTCAAGGACAACGGCGCCCGCTATCTCTACCTCAGCGGCGCCCTGCACCCCGTGGTCAACCGCTCCTCCGCCCTGCTCATCACCGGCGGCAGCGCCCTCAAACCGAGGACCGTGACGGTGAAGGCGATCCGGGAGGTGCCCCGGGGCCCGGCCGTCGGGATCGTCGGCGCGCCGGAGGGGCTGCCCCCGGCGCGCGGTCTGGACCGGGGCGGCTGGACGGTCTGCTCCGGGACCGCCGACGACGGCAGGGGCCGGAGGGTCCCGCAGGTCAGTGTGTATGTCGGCGAACGTCCCGAGGGGCTGCGGATCCTCGGGCCGGGAGAGGCCCTGCGGGTCTCCACCGGGCCCGGGCGCGGCGGTACCCAGCATCTGGCCTGGACCGGGCGGCGGTACGAGGTCTCCGGCCCCAACGCCCTGACCGCGCTCGGGCTCTCCCATGTCCCGCCGCTGACCGTCGGCGACGCCTGGCTGAACACCCTGACCGAGGGGCCGGGGCTGGAACAGGACGACGTCCCGGGGCGCGGCGGGGCGGGGGTGGCCATCGGCGGCCTCGCCACCCGGATCGGGCAGGTCGTCCGCGACGAGGTGAACGACCGTCACTTCCTGGTCTGGGCGGAGGGGATCACCCCGCTCACCGCGACGGAGGCCGCGCTGGTCCTCGGCGACCCGAGGACCGCGCCCGCCTACCCGGCGGGGGACCCGGTCGCCGTCCCGGTGAGCCCGGGCGCGGTGGCCCAGACCGCGATCACCAACCGGCCGCTGAACCGGGCCGGGCTGCCGCCCGTGCCCCCGGTACCGGTCGCCGACCCCGGCACCGGACTGGTCCCGTGTGTCGCCGTCGAACCGGGCCGGGGGCCACAGGCCCCCGCCTCCGTCCGGCTGGCGGTACGCACCGGTCCGGCGGGCCGGGATCCGGAGCCCGCGGGGCTGGCCCGGCCCGGCTCCCCGGCCGCGGACGGCGGAGCCCTCGCCGACCGGGTGGTGGTACCCGCCGGACGGGGCGTGCTCGCCCAGGAGGAGTCCACCGCCGGGGACACCAGCCCCACGCTCTTCCTGGTCACGGACGCCGGGGTCAAGTACCCCCTGGCGACGCCGGAGGTCGCCGGGACCCTCGGCTACGGCGGGGTCGCGCCGGTTCCGGTACCCGGGCGGATTCTCTCCCTGGTCCCGACGGGGCCGGTGCTCGACCCCACGAGCGCCCGGCGCCCGCTGGCCGCCGACCCGGGCGTCGCGCCCCCGCCTGCCCCGCCCGACCAGCCCGACCCGGCACCCGGGACGAACACCTGACCACACCCATGTGAACCCCTGACACCCGACACACGCGGGGACACCCGACACCGAAGGAGCCCGAGATGTCCGGAGTGAACTCCACCAGCTTCGCCCAGATGAACAAGGCCCACGACATGCTCGTCACCGCCGGCAACGAGCTGCGGCGGGAACACGAGGCCGCCAGCGCGACCGTGACGGAGCTGAGCAAGTACTGGCAGGCCGGCTCGTCCAGCTCGTTCCAGCGCATGATGAACACCTTCAACAACGAGATGCAGAACGCCCTCAAGGCGCTGGAGGAGATCGAGACCAAGATCGAGCAGATCACCGGGGCGCAGATCGCCACGGACGAGGACGCGCTGCTCGCGGTCGACGAGATGAACCGGGTCCTGGAAGGCGCGCTCCAGGGCAAGTGAGCCACCGCCGGGCCGCCGACCCCGCCCGGCGCCTCCTCCGCCGCCGCCCCATCGGCTGTGCGGCCTCGCCACCACCGGGCCCGGCGGGCCCGGTGGCCCCCCGCCGCGCCGGGCGCGGCCCCCGAGAGGAAGAGAGACCATGGCGATCAACGCGGACTACGACGGCGACGGATTCATCTCCAACACCGAGGCCATGCAGGGCTCCATGGAGGCCATCATCGCCGCGGCGAACCGGACCAACGAGGTCATCACCACGCTGAACAGCGATATCCACCCCACGCTCACCGCCTGGCAGAGCGAGGACCCCACCGACGGCGCCAAGCCGGTCTTCGAGGACTGCCAGCGCCGCTGGAACGCGGCGATGGAGGAGCTCCAGCGCTGCCTCGGCGGCGCCGGTGAGGTGGTCGGGAACGTCGCGCAGATCTACAAGTCCGGTGACCGGAAGGCCGCGCAGATCATGGCCGGCTGAGCCGGGCGGGGTGCGCACGGCTCACCCGTGCGCACCCCGCCACCCCGGACCGCATACGGGCACCCCGGACCGCACACGGGCACGGGCATGGGAACGGGCACCACCGGCGCAGGGCGTACCACCGGACCAGTCAGGAAGCAGGTGCATGACCGATGGCGGGCAGCAGCGGCCCCGAGATCGCCGCGGAACCCAGGGATCTGCGGATCTTCGGCGAGTTCATGAGGGAGACGGCGGCCGACGGTACGGCCGACGGCCCCGGGCTGCGGGAGACCCTGCGCCGGGTCCGGGCCGTCGTGGTCCCGGAGGTGGACGCGGGCTTCTTCCCCGGGACCGTGGACCTCACGGCGTCCACGGTCGGGGTACGCGATCTGATCCTGGAGGAACTGGAGCTGCTCGCCGACTTCTTCGGGACCCTCGGCGGCGACCTCGTCACGGCGAGTGAGCTGTACCGCACCAGCGAGGACCTCGCCCAGGCACAGGCCGACGAGCTGGGGCGGCTGGTCCAGGAGACCTCGGAGTTCATCGACGTCCAGGAGGCGAGGACCGCCAAGGCCCAGGAGGCGGAGTCCGGGCAGCGGTCCGGCATCGCCGACGACCGCTCCGCCCCGGCCCCGGGCGCCGGGGAGAACCCCAACATCGGCGACGACGGCAGGGTCGAGGACGCCGACAAGGACGGCGACGGGAACGGGGTCAAGGACGGTATCCAGTATGTCGACGGCGACGCGGACATCGACAACGACGGAAGGCTGGACACCTTCGAGAAGGAGTACGACGACCGCGACAACGACGGAAAGCTGGACACCAAGGACGACGCCGAGGCCAACGACCTCCCGGTGGACGAGACCCCGGGCCGCAGGCCCTGAAGCATCCGCAGTCCCGTTCCGCAGACATCAGGGGTGCGAGCCCCACGACCCGGAGGGCGACCGATGCCCGTCTTCGAATTCACCGGCCCCGGGGCCACCGCCGCCATCCAGGCGCTCCGTACCGAACTCGACACCTTCACCGGCAGGCACCGGACCCGCCGGGGCCAGATGGACGGGGACACCATCCCCACCTTCAAGGGCCGCCCCGGCAGCGGGAACGGCGGGGCGGCGGGCGCCGCGTCGCGGGGGTCCGTACCGAAACCGGCCGGTGGGAGGCCGGTCACCCCCCGGGAGAACGGCACCCGGCCCCTCGCGGGCCGGCCTCCGGCACCGGGTGCGCCGACCCCGGCCTCCCCGAAGACCCCGACCCCCCTGACGACCCCGACCTCCCTGAGCACCGCCGACCCCAAAGGCCCCGGTGCGCCGGGCGGTCCCGGTGGTACGGGCATCCTCGGCCAGCCGGGCAGCCCCGGTGGCTCGCCGACCTCCGGGCCGGTCCCCGGACCCGACAAGGGAATCACCGGGCCGGGTACGGCGAGCCTGACCACGGGCGGGCTCCCCTCCGGCACCGCCGGTGGCCCCGGTTCCCCGGCTCCGCCGACCGGTCGCCTCAGCACCCCGGGCGGCGCCGACCGCGAGCCGGGGACCGCCCGGCCCGGCACCTCCGGCACACCCGACTTCGGCCCGGGCACGGGGCGGCTGACCTCCCTCGGCGACTCCGGCACCAACGCCCTGCGGACCGGGACGGCCGGGGACCACGGCGGCGCCACCCCCACCGGCTCCCTCCGCTCCGGGGGCTCCCTCGGTGACGTGGGCACCGGTCCCACCGGCGCGCTGCGCACCGACGGCCTCCTCGGCGACAGCGACGGCGACGGGTACGGGTACGGTCGCCCCGGCTCCCGGCCGATCGGCGGTGACCTCTCCGACGCGAGCTTCGACGGGCTGGGGCGGCTCTCGTCGGACGGTGACACCAAGCTCTCCTCCCTCACCGGCGACACCGGCCCGGGTGGCTCGGCCGGTTCGGTCGGTTCCGTCGGCTCGATCGGTTCCGTGGGCTCGGTCGGCACGGCGGGCGGCTTCGGCGGTGCCCCCACCGGCGCGCTCTCGATGGGCACCGCGAGCCTGAGCACGGGCCCCGGCGGTACGGGAACCCCCGGCAGTCTGCTCTCCGGCAGCCCGACCGGGCCGGCGGCCGGTGTGCCGACCGATCTGAACGCGGCCACCGCCCAGCGGGGCCCCGGCGGCCCCGGCGGGCTCCCGCCGGGTGGTCCCGGCACCCCCGGAACCACCGGCGGAACTCCCATGATGCCGATGGGCGGGATGGGTGCCTCCCCCCTCCAACAGCAGCAACAGCAACAGGACCAGGGCGCGGCACAGACCTGGCTGAGCGAGGAGGACGACGTCTGGGGCGGCGGTTCCTGCGGCGGGCGGCTCGGCCGCGACTGAGCCTCCCCGCCCCACCTGACCGCCCCGCCCGGCCGTCACGCCGACGGCCGGAACGGCAAGCGGAACAGCGAACGGAACGCGACCCGGACGAGGACCGGAACGAGAAGGGGACCGACACATCGTGGCCACACCACTTCCCTCCCAGGGCGACCTGGACTATCTCAACAAGGCGATCACCGCCGTCAACAGCCTCGACCCCCAGCCCTGGTTCGACGCCGCCACCGGATTCACGGATGCGGCCGGGCAACTGCTCGACATCGCGGACGCGGTCGACACCCGGGCCGCCCGGCTGCTCCAGGGCGAGGGCGGGGTTCCGGGGTGGACCGGTGAGGGCGCCGAGGCGTTCACCAGGATCGTCAAGGATCTGACCGGATTCCTCCGTGAACTCGCCATGATCACCAGGAGCCGCGACGCGCCGGCCCGGGCGGCGGGCGAGGACATCCTCGAACTGAAGCGCGCCTTCGACGCGCTGCTCCGGGCGAACGCCGTCAACTTCGACGCCAAGCCCCCGCCGCCGCCCGAGCCGGTGGTGCCGATGGAGGCGTACATCGCCTGACCGGCCGCCGTGGCCCGGTAGAGACCCAAGGAGTAGAGACCCAAGGAGGAGACCATGAAGCCGTCCAGCGAGGCACTGCTCAAAGAGATCATGGACGATCTGGGGAAGGCCCGGGACACCTTCCTCGATGTCCAGCGGCAGCTCGGCACCCTGTCCACGACGGCCGAGTCGCCCGACCGCCTGCTCACGGTGGCGGTGGACTCCCGGGGTGAGCTGACCTCGCTGACCTTCCGGGGCACCGGGTACCGCTCACTGCCGCCCGCGCGGCTGGCGGAGACGATCGTGGCCACGGTCGACGCGGCCCGGCGGGAGCTGATGACCCGCGCCCGGCTGACGGCCGAGCCGGTGCTGGGGGACGACTCCGCCCCCACCGTGGACGGGGTCTCCCTCTGGGATCTGCTGCCGGGCCGGGACGACCCGGCGAACGCGGAGTTCTTCCGGGCGCTCCGCGGCGGCCTGGACGCCCCCGAGGAACCCCGGGCGGCGAGCGGCCGCCCGGCCCGGGGCGGAACGGGACGGTCCGCCCTGGCCGATCCCGAGGACGAGGGGTAGGAACCGACCGCCATGGCAGTGATCAGGAACAAGGAGGACGAGGAGATCGTCTTCGTCCCCTCGCAGATGCGGCGGATCGTCCCCCGGCTGGAGGAGGTCGCGGCGGGGCTGCGGACCATCGAGACGGACATCGCCTTCGTCGCCGCGGAACCGCTGGAGGGGAACCCCGCCAATGAGACCTACCAGGCCGTCATGAAGGTGCTGTCCGAGGCCCACAAGGTGGTCGCCGGCTACACCTCGGTGGCCGAGGGTGTCACCGGCACCGGCAAGGTCGTGGAGGGCATGGCCAAGGCGGGCGAGATGGCCGAGCGGACCGGCCAGGAGGTCGTCATCGGGCTGAGCAACAGGATTCCCGAGTCCGCCGGCTCCACCCCGGCCCCCGCCCCGGGGAACGCCGACGCCCCCGCCCCGGCGGCCGGGACCAAACGCGGCGGCTGAGTTCCACCCCGTACCGCAGGGGCATTCCCCACCGCCGCTCCGCCCCCTCCCGTCGGGCGGATCCGGCGACGCCCGACACGGCCCCTGGAGGCATCCGGATGGAAGGCGACATCGATCCGCCCCCGGAGCTGGCGGAGATGCTCGCCATGGTGGCGGGCGAGAGCTGGCCCGATGTCAGCGAGATGGACATCCTCCGCCGGGCCCGTGCCCTCAAGGACGCCTGCGAGGACACCAAACCGCTGGATCCGCTGTTCATGACGGCGGTGCGGGATGTCCTCACCATCACCCGGGGCGAGGGCGCGCGGGCCTTTCTCGCCATGACGGAGAAGTTCGCCCAGGGGGACGGGAGCGAGCAGAACCCGGGCGCCTTCCCGGGGTTGATCATGGGCTCCGGCATGATGGGCGAGGCGCTCCAGACCTCGTCCAACAATGTGGAGACCTCGAAGATCACCATCATCGGCATGGCCGCGCTGGTCTTCGTGGAGCTGCTGGCCGCCGCGATCTCGCTGGTGATCACGTTCGGGGCCGCTTCCGTGGTGGGGGCTGCCCTCATCAAGACCACCATCCTGCTGATCCGGAAGCTGATCACCCAGCTCATCAAGTCCATCCTCAAGGGCGCGCTGATGATGGGCGGGATGAATCTGCTCGCGCAGGTCGTCCAGATCTTCCGGGGGCACCGGGACGGGCTGGACTTCGCGGAGCTGGGCAAGACCGCGGCGCTGGGCGCGGGGGCGGGGGTCATCGGCTTCGGGATCGGCAAGGGGCTGGGCAAGATCTTCGGGTCGACGGGCTTCGGGGGCATCATCAACAACACCCTCACCGAAGGGCTGACGGAACATGTCCTCGCCGGGCTGATGCCGCTCTTCGACCCGCAGGCCCAGTACGACAACCCCGGGGACCGGCCGTTCGCGGGCGGCTTCTTCGAGGGGTCCGCCGAGGCTCTGAACCACAAGGCGAAGAACACCAATGTGTTCAACAAGGTGAATGTGCCGGTCCCGGCCATGAACTTCGACATCCCCAACCTCGATGTCAACCTCTATCTGGAGAAGGGCACGTCGACCGGGGCCCCGCTGCCCGGCCCGGGTATCGGGCTGTTCAGCGGCAAGACCGGGATGGTCGACCCGGCGACGGGGACGTTCATCGACCCTCCGGCGGGCGCGCCCGGGGGGCTCCCGACGGGCGGTCCCGCGCGGACCGGCGATCCGGGCGATCCGCCACCGCCGTACGGGGACGCGCCGCCCGCGTACTCCGGCCCCGGGCCGGATCAGCCGGCCTCGGCCCCCGCGCCAGAGCCTCCGGCCGCGCCCGCGCTCGGTCCTGGTCCCGCACCCGGTCCTGCCGGGGACCCGGCTCCCGCTCCGACGCCGTCCCCTGCTCCGGCGCCCGCTCCGGCGCCGACGGCCGGTCTTCCCGGGTCGCCTGCTGGTCCCGGGCCGAGCAATTTGGTGACGGACGGGCCCGTACCGGATCGGCCGGGTCCGTCAGGGTCCGCCGTTTCCCCCGGCCCGGCCCCGGACTCCGCCCCCGGGCCGGCTCCGTCCCCGTCGCCGTCCCCGACCCCGGCGCCCGCTCCCGGGCCGACGTCGACGGCCGACCTTTCCGGGTCGCCCGCCGGTCCCGGACAGAGCAGCCTGGTGACGGAGGGCCCGGGGCCCGGCCCCTCCGTGGTGGACGGACCCGTACCCGACCGGCCGGATCCGTCAGGGCCTGCCGCCTCCCCGGCACCCGTACCGGAACCGACCCCGGGGCCCGGGCCTGGCCCATCGGTGGCGGATGGCCCCGTACCGGATACGTCCGCTGCCGACCGGCCCGAGCCCGGTGGGTCCATGGACACCGGTCCCGTAACCGACACCGGTACGCGGCCCGCACCGGGTGACGGCGCTCCCGCAGGGCTCCCGGACGCTCCCGCAGGGCTTCTGGACGCTCCCGCAGGGCTTCTGGACGCGCCCGCGCCCGGCGGAGGGACATCCGCCGCTCCGCCCACGGCCCCGGCCCCGGAGAGCGCCCCCGCCCCCGCGCAGGACGCCCCGGCGCCGTCCGGTGGCTCCGTACCCACGGGGCCCGCGACCCCGGGCGGCGGCCCGGACTCCGTACCCCGGCTCTCCGGGAACGGCGGTGAGAGTACGACGCTCTCGCAGAGCCCCCAGGAGCGGCCGGGCGGCGGCACCGCGGATGTCTCCACGGTGCCCTCGGCGGCGCCCAGAGCCCCGGAGCAGCAGCCGGGTGCGCCGGGCGGCACCCCGTCCGCGCCGCAGACCGGGCCCGCCGCCGCCCCGGGTGCCGTACCCGCGTCGCCGGGAGGGCCTCCGGTGGCCCCGCCCCCGCCCCCGCCACCCGTGTCGACACCGCAGACCGCGCCCCCGGCCGGGAGCGGGCGACCACAGGGCACCCCCGGAGCCGGGCAGAAGGCCGGGCAGAAGAGCGGGCGGAAGGGCCCGACGCCGGTCCCGCCCTCCCCGCATCCGGTCTCCACGCAGGAGATCGCGGCGCTGAAGGCGCATGTCACCCCCGTCCCGCTGCGGACCGAGCGGTTCGACCCCGCTGCGGATCCGCTGGCGACGGCGGGGAACGGACAACTCGGCGGTACGCAGACCCTGATCCGGCCGGATGTGAGCCGCTTCCAGGCATCGGACGGGAGTTGGATACGAGGGCTGACGATCACCCTGCCGGTCAAGGTCGGCCCGGCGGGCAAGGGCCTCACCCCCGAGGGGGTGGCCGCGCTGGAGCAGCGGATCCAGGACCTTCTCGACGCCCAGGTGAACACCGGTTACACCCTGCCCAGATCGGGCGATCAGCTGCATATCGATATCGCGCTGAAACCCACCGCACGACCCGGGGGAGAGGGGATCACGGTCACCTACTCCGCCGACCCCGGCCGCTCCGACCAGTTGCACTTCAACCTTCACGGGCCGGGGGCCACACCCGCCCAGGAGGCGAAGGACGCGGGCAAACTGCTCCATGAGGTGCTCCACTACACCGGTCTGGGCGACTACGGCCAGGACAACGCGACGCTCTTCCGGAACGCCCCGGACAAGGCGCAGACCACCGGCATCATGGCGAACCAGAAGAAGCTGCCGGACGGGCTCCTTCCACAGGAGTATCTGGCGGAGATCGAGAACACGCTGGACTCGGGGCCGGTGGTGAACGATGTGCCGTTCACGGGTGACGGGACACCCCCGGAGCCGCGGCCACAGTCACCATCGGAGTCCGAGACGGCTCCCGACACCGAGACCGACATCGAGGTGGTGCCCCCGACCAGTCAGGAGCCCCCTCCCGTCTACCAGTCCGCGGACCAGCTCCTCCGGGATCTGCTGGACACCGCCCGCTCCCCGGACGCGCCCGGCTTCGCCCCCCGGCCCCAGGAGTCGCTGCTGGGCCCCGATGTCTTCGGGCTGCGGGACCCGGCACCGGTCCCGCCCTTTCTCGCCGGGCTGGACTTCTCCCAGCTCACCGGGGACAAGGTCACCAACTTCCTCTACGCCATGGATATGGTCGCGGGCGGTCTGCCGGGGCGTGACGAGGTCGACCCCGCGGGGATCCAGGGCGACCCCGCCTGGGTCATCCAGCACAGCGTCGACAACCCCACCGCCTGGGCACCGGGCGGGAACCTCGACCCGCTGCCCGCCCAGTTGCAGACGCCCTGGGTGATCCACTCCATCTGGCTCGGCGGGCCGCTCGGGGACACCGGTGCGATGAAGAACTTCCGGCTCAACATGGGCAAGATGGCACAGCAGTACCAGGGGTCCGCGATGGCGGCCCTGTGGACCGATGTCCCCCGGTCGATCGTCGACCAGGCGCTGGAACCGGAGTCACCGGACGACAGCCCCGAGGTGATCGCGGCCCGGTCCATGGTCACCTGGGCCCAGGAGAGCAATGTCATGCTGCTGAACGTCGACGAGATCTTCAACAGCGAGACCCCGATGAAGCTGCACCCCTTCTTCAAGGCCGAGATGAACAAACAGATCGGACTGGGGTACGCGGCCGCCAGCGACATTCTGCGGCTGGAGATCGTGCGCCGGTTCGGCGGCATCTACACCGACGGTGACAATCTCATCACCGATCTGGCCCAGGTCGTACCGGCGCTCCAGACGCCCGAGTCGTACGCCTTCCACACCACCGCGCACACGGCGGGCAATTCGTTCATGGCCATGCCCCAGGGCCATCCTGTCGCCGACAAGTATCTCGACCTCATCGCGGGGCAGTACCAGTTGAACCAGAAGGAGCTGTTCGGGCCGCTCAATCTGCCGCACACGTACTTCACCACCCCGCACGGCAAGGTCCACCGCAACTCCATCATGAACCGCACCGGCCCGAGCCTGATGATCAATCTGTCCAGGGAGCTGGGTATGCGGTTCTACACCGACTTCCCCGGTATGGGCGGTCTCACGGTGAACAGCGACGCGAGCTGGATCGTTCCGCCCGCACAGCCGGTGTCCCAGGCACCGCCCAGTGGTGAGAAGACCCTGACCTTCGCGCAGAACATCGTGCAGTCGCTGATCCGGGACGCGTACAACCGTGAGGGCGACTTCCACGCCACCCAGGCGAACCGGGCCATCGCCCGGCATCAACAGGCGGAGCTGGTCTGGGAGGGCGTGGCCCGTTTCCTCGCCTCACGGCCGGAGCTGGCGAACCTGTTCACCCAGATCACCGATGCCCGGATGGAGGAAGGAGGGATCGTGGACACGGTGACGCTGCCCCCGGCGGTCCTGGATCTGTTCGACTTCGCGGGGCCCCGGGCCCAGGGGTATCAGGAGGGCACCTATATCGCGGAGCACTTCAAGCCGGTCCGGTTCAGGTCGTCGCCGTCGTTTCCGCCGCCGTAGTCGGCCGTAGCCGGCCGTACCGCGCGGGGAGGTCCGGGGAGGTCGGGGTCCGTCGTGCCGCCGGTCAGACTCCGGCCGCCGCGCTCTCCCGGACCGTGAGCCGCCAGGCCGTGCGCTCCGTGTCGCCGAGGAGGACCACCACCACCGGGTCGGGCACGGCGGAGGCGGTGGTCTGGACGGCGGCGAGGTCCGCCGGGCCCGAGGGTGCGGCGAAGAGGACGACGAGGGCGGCCGTGCCCGGTTCGCCGAGCCGGGTGGCCGCCTCGTTCGGGGAGGTCAGCACCTCCAGCCCGGCAAAGGTGTCCGACGAGCCCGCCGGGCCCAGGGCGAAGGCGCGCACCGGGACCGGGGCGGTGCCGTCGGCGAGCTGGAGGGCGAGTGACTCCAGCAGACGCAGGACGGCGGGCCGGTCGCCGGTGACGGAGACCACCCCGGGGGTACGGGCGAGGTCGAGGAAGAGACAGCCGCGCTCACCGGATCCGACGCAGACGAACGCGGTGCCGCCGGCGGGTGGTTCATAGGGGGCGGCGGTCCAGGCGAGGGAGCCGTTCCCGGACGGATCGGTGTGGCCGAAGGCGATGTCCACGAGGTCGTCGCCGAAGACGACGGAGACCGGGGACGCGGGGGCGACCGGCTGCGGGGCGCGCCGTGCCGGTGGCGGTGTGCGGGGGCGGCGGCCGGTGGGCGCGCCGGGCATTCCGGCGTGCTGGGTCCCGGCTTCCCGCGCCCCGGCTTCCCGCACCTCGGCTTCCCGCGCTCCGGGCTCCGGTGCCCCGGGCGCCACGGTCGCGGGGCGGGCGGCGCGGGCGGTGCCGGTGTGCGCGTACGCCGGCACGGCCGCCACCACGGGCCGCGAGGGCCCGCCCGCCCCGGGGCTCTCCCCCGTACCGTGACCGTCGTCGTCCTCGCCGCCGCCGTCGCCGGGCGCGGTCACGGACTCCGGTGTGGACACCTCACCATGGCGCCCGGTCCCGGAACGGCGCGCCGGATCCCGGGGTACGGCCCCGGCGGCGGGCGTCCCCCCGAGGCGATGGCGGCGGCGCAGGACGAGGGTGGCCGTTCCCGCGCCGAGGGCGAGTGCCCCGCCGACGGCGGCGGTCAGGGTGAGCGCGCTGTACGACCCTCCGGGCGGCGCGGTGGCCACGGCCCCCGGGTCCGAGGGTGCGGGGACACCGGGCGGTACCGCGTCGGCCACCCGCGCGGGGAGGACGCCGAACCGTACCTCCGGACCGGCCGCGTCCGGCGGCAGCCGCAGGATCCAGCCCGCCGGGACATCGGTGGTGCCGTCCATCGCCCGGCCGTCGGGCTGGCGGCGGCCCTGGTTCAGCTCGAAGATCTCCTGGAAGCGATTGCCGTCGCCCAGGGTCCTCCGGGCGATGCCGAAGAGGAACTCCGGCTCCCCGGAGGGCTGTTCCAGCACGACGTAGTACTTCACCCGCTCCGCCCCGGGGGTGTCGGCCACGGGCACCGGACCGTCCCGGCCGGGCGCGGCGACGGCCCGGTCGGCCATGCTCCCGCCGGTCAGCAGCAGACCGGCGAGGACCGCGGCGGCACCGGCCGCACGGCCGGGACGGGTCTGGGGTGCGTGCTGGGGCATACGGGATCCTCACGCGTCGCGGGGGAGCGCTCTTCCTGTCCTGCACCGCAGCACGGCATCACCCGGGCCCGGGTTCACGCCGCACCCCCCCCGGGGCCACCGTCGGACCGTGGGGTGGGACCCGTCGCGTCTACCGTGCGCCGAGCTTGCCCCGCTTGAGCTGGAGCACCTCGTCCGAGGCGTCGGCCACCTGGCGGGAGTGGGTGACCACCACCACGCACTTGCCCTCATCGTGCGCCAGCTTCTGGAACACGGCGATGATCCCGCCCGCCGTCTCGTGGTCGAGGCTGCCGGTGGGTTCGTCCGCGCAGAGGATGTCGACCTCGCAGGCGAGCGCGCGGGCGATGGCGACGCGCTGCTGCTGCCCGCCGGAGAGTCGCAGGGTCCGGCGGTGGTGGTCGGCGGCGTCCACCCCGAGCAGGTCCAGCAGTTCGACCGCGCGCTGCCGTTTGTCGCCCCGCCGCACCCCGGTGATCTCCATGGCGGAGGTGATGTTCTGGACCGCCGTCATATACGTCAGCAGGTTCAACGACTGGAAGACGGTGGCCACATGACGGTTGCGATAGCGGCCGAGACCCAGGTCCGCGACATCCCGGCCACGGAAGCGGACGCTGCCGGCGCTCGGTGAGTCCAGGCCGCCGACCAGCGAGAGCAGGGTGGTCTTGCCGCTGCCGGAGGGGCCGATCACGGCATACATACGGCCCGGTTCGAAGGCATGGCTGATGCCCCTGAGCACGGTGCGCCTGCGGTTGCCGCTCTGGTAGGAGCGGGTCACCCCGGTGAGTTCGAGGACCGGGTCCTGGAGGGGGGAGGTCATCGCTTCAGTCGCCCTTCGTCAGGATGTCACGCGGATTGAGGCGCAGCACACGCGCGCCGGGGATGAGGGTGGCCAGGACGGCGATGCCGAGGCCGGTGGCGCCGACCCTGGCGATGTCGGCGGCGCCGAGGCGTACGTCGAGCGAGTCGATGGGCTCGGCCCCGGGCTCCTCCTCCGGCACGAGGGGGATGGCGCCTCCGGCGCCGGTGACGGCGCTGGGGTCGGGTCCGTTGGCCGCGTTCGCCGCGGAGTCCTTGGCCGAGGACACCTCGCCGGCCAGCAGTCGGCCGCCCATGGCCTCGGACAGATACTGGCTGCCCGCCGAGGCGAGGCCCACCGCGATCACCGCGCAGGCGACGACCTCCACCAGATGCTGGCCGAGCAGCTTGGGCTTCTTCTCGCCGAGCGAGAGCAGGATGCCCAGCTCCTTGCGGCGCTCGCGCAGCGAGGAGGCGATGATCAGGGCGAGGATCACGGTGCCGGCGAGGGCGACGATCCATACGGTGACGGTCGCGAAGTCCGCGGTCCTGCCGATGGGCCCGACAAGCTGTTTGTACTGCTTGTCGTTGACCGTCATCGGGAAGATGTCGAGGTCGGCGCCGTGTGCTTCCGCGTCCTTCTTCAGCCGGTCCAGATGCGCCGGGTCGGCGAGGGTGAAGGTGGCCTGGTCGACCACGCCCCCGCCGGTGCCCGGCTTCTTGCCGAGGAGCCGGGTGGCGCCGTCGGGGGTGACGTACAGCTGGTTCACCGGATCCATCATGGCCGGTACGTACTGGTCGCTGTCCGGGGTGCCGCCGGCGTAGACACCGACGACCGTGAACCCGAACCGGTCCGTGTTCCTCTTCTTGCCGATCTCCGGCAGCCGGCCGACCTGGAGCCTGATCCGGTCGCCGACCTTCCAGCGGTTCTGCTGGGCCAGCCGCTGCTCGACCACGACCTCGTCGCTCCGGCTCTTCGGGCCGATTCCCCGCCCGGCGACCATCTTCGCGTCGCCGTTGCGGAATTCGGCGACCGACCGCTGATCGCGCACCCCGTCGGCCGCGAAGAGGTCGAGGCCGTCGTCGATGGTGCCGGCCGGGCGGGGCACCGCCCGGTACAGCTTCGAGCCGCCGGTGGGGGCGGCGCCCGAGTCCGTTGTGTAGTTGCACCGCTTGACCACGGGCGACTCGCAGATCCGGTCGACCAGGCCGCGCCGCAGGTCACCGCCCGGACCGATCGTTCCGGGTATCGAGCCGTTGGACTCGGTGCCCTGCCCCGATCCGATCAGGGCGTTCACATCCAGCTGCATGGTGGCGACGGCGCCGACGCTCGCCTTGGCCTCCTCGGCCGCGCGGGCCGCCGCCGACCGGATGAGAAATCCGGAGAGCACCAGGGTGCAGATGACAAAGAAGAGACCGACCAGCATCACGGTCTTTCCGAGATGACTGCTCAGCCGCCACCACGCCCGTTTGAAGAGATTCATTGCTTACGACAACTCCCTGCCCGACATATTGGTGAATCCGCATGTCACCGTAGCCAGACACGGTTTTGAGCCGTGTTTGCCACATGCGCGGGCCGGACGATGGCTCATACACGGCTCATATCCCGTATCTGATAAATCTGTTGGGCCGGGACGGCGAATGCCTCCGGAAATTCACAGGAAAGGGTGTCGGGGGCCGTGCGCGTACTGGTGGTGGAGGACGAGCGGTACATGGCCCGGGTCCTGGAGATCGGGCTGCGCCGCGAGGCCATCGCCGTCGATGTGGTGCACGACGGGACGGCCGCGCTGGAGAGGCTGGCGGTCTACGACTACGACGCCGTCGTCCTCGACCGTGATCTGCCCGGTGTCCACGGCGACGAGGTCTGCCGGCGCGTCGTCGCCCTGCGGCTGGAGTGCCGGGTCCTCATGCTGACCGCCGCCGGGCGCCTGGGCGACAAGGTCGAAGGGCTCGGCCTCGGTGCCGACGACTATCTGGCGAAACCCTTCGACTTCCCCGAACTCGTCGCCCGGCTAAGGGCCCTGTACCGGCGCAGCCCCATGGCCCACGCCCCCGTCCTCACCTTCGCGGATCTGGCCTTCGACACCCATCGCCGCCGGGTGCTGCGCGCGGGGCGGGAGGTACGGCTCACACCGAAGGAACTGGCCGTGCTGGAGCTGCTGATGCGCGCCGACGGCGGTGTGCTGAGCACCGAGTACCTGCTGGACAAGGCGTGGGACGCGCACACGGATCCCTTCACCAACGCGGTACGGCTCGTGGTGCACACCCTGCGCCGCAAGCTCGGCGAGCCCCGGCTGGTACGGACGGCGATCAGCGCCGGCTACTACCTGGGCACCGAGTGAGGCGGCCCTCCTGGCCCGTCCTGGGCCGCCTGGTCCTGGGCCGCCCGGTGCTGCGTCGCCCGGTCCGGGGCCGACCGGTCCGGGGCCGACCGGTCCTGGGTCGATCGATCCTGCGTCGGTTCGGGCGGAGCCGGAGCATCCACGCCCGGCTCTTCCTCGGCTTCGCGGGCGCGCTCGTCGCCTCGGCCGTACTGATGGTCGCCGTCATCTACGCCGGTATGCGGTTCGTGCCGACGTACGACTTCCAGGACACCCTCGTCATCATGGACTCCGGGGTGCCGCCCCGGATGTCCGATGCCGGGGGGTCCTTCCCCGAGGTCGACATTCCGCCGGGGGTCAGCCGGGGCCCCCTGATGGACGGGTCGATCCGCAGCAAGGAGGATGTCTGGAACACCCTGCTGCGGCTGTCCGTCGGCGGGCTCCTCCTGGTGATGGCGATCGGCCTGGCGGTCGGCTGGCGGCTCTCGAAGCGCCTGCTCGCGCCCCTCGGTGTCATCGGCGAGGCCGCCGCGAGGGCCGCCGAGGGGCAGTTGCAGTACCGCATCCGTGCCGAGGGCCCCTCCGATGAGCTGAAGCGGCTCGCCGACACCTTCGACACCATGCTGGCCCGGCTGGCGGAGTCCTTCGCCGCCCATCAGCGCTTCGCGGCCAACGCCTCGCACGAACTGCTCACCCCGCTGGCCACCACCCGCGCCGTGTTGCAGATCGCCGCCGCCGACCCCAGCGGCGAGGAGTTGGCCGAGCTGGTCCCGATGCTCGTCGAGACGAACGAACGCAACATCACCATCGTCAAGGCCCTCCTCGACCTGGCCGCCGCCGACCATGCCCCCTTCGACCCCGAACCCGTCGACCTCACGGCCCTCGCCACCGGCGCCGCCGCCGAACGCACCGAGCGGGCGGCCACGGCGGGCCTGCGCCTCACCCTCGACACCGAGCCCGGCTGCACCGTCCCCGGCAACACCACCCTGCTCCGCCAGCTCCTGCTCAACCTCCTCGACAACGCCCTGGCCTACAACCGGCCCGGCGGCTCGGTCCATCTCGCGGTCCTGCGCGAGCAGGGGATCGTCGTCGAGGTGGAGAACACCGGGCGGCCCATCGACGAGATCGTCGCCCGGCGTCTGTTCGAGCCCTTCTACCGGCCGCAGTCCCGGGTCACCAGCGACCGCTCCGGCCATGGCCTGGGACTCGCCATCGTCCGCTCGATCGTCCATGCCCACCAGGGCACCGTCACCGCGCACGCCAACCCCGACGGCGGTCTGACCGTACGCGCCGAACTGCCGGCCCGGCGGCCGGAGGCGGGCACCCGCCGCTGAGCGCCACCCACCGGTGGAGGGCCGGCGTGGGCCGGCTCCCGCGTTCCGCCGGGAGCCGGTCAGGCCGACGGGCCGGTGCGCCGCACCGGCCCGTCGGGTGTTTCCGGGCGTTTCGGGGGCTGGTGTCAGTGACGGTGTCCCGTCCGCCGCCGACGGGTGACGACGACCGCTGCCGCACCCGCGCCCAGCAGCACGGCGGCGAGGGCGAGAACGGCTCCGACGCCGGGCAGACCGGTATTGCCGAGGGAACCCTTGGGTGGCCGCCCGGACGGTGACGGACTGCTGGGCGCCGGGCTCGTCGGCTGTGACGACGACGGCGACGGCGACGCGGGCGGTGTCGGCGACTGGGACGGGGGTGCGGACGAGGACGGCGGCGGTGTCGGCGACTCCGGCTTCGGGATGTGCACACCGGCGTCGATCGTGTGATCGACCCCGCCGGGCGTGGCCGGCGCGGTGACCGGGGCGTACCCGTTGCAGAGCCGGCCGCTGGTCGGTGGGGTCACATTGGAGTCGTGCACCCGGTCGTCACCGGCGCGCGGCAGAGTGAAGCGCAGGTCGGTGGCGGCCGGCCGGCCCGGCACCTTGCTGGTGTCCGCCGTGCACACATCGAACTGCACGGTGTACTTGGCGCCCGGTGCCAGCTCGTACTCCGCGCCGACCCCGCCGAAGTAGTACTCACCGGCGGCATCGGTCGTGGTCGTGGCGACCTGCTTGCCGTCGGCGTCCAGGAGGTTGATCGTCGCACCCGGCAGAAGCACATGCCCCGGGTCCTGGAGGCCGTTGCGGTCGCCGTCGTACCACACCACATTGCCGATCTGGATCGGCGCGTTCGCCGCGGCGTACGCGATGTCGCCGAGGCCACCGGCCTTGCCGAACCCGTTCTGGTTCGGACCGATGAACTCGTACGCGTTGTTCACCGGGTCATTGCCGGGGCCGAGGCCGGTGGCGACGTTGTAGTAACCGGTTCCATTGGTGATGACCCGGCCGGTCGGGTCCATCTGGGTGCTGACGATCCACTGCTGC
Source organism: Streptomyces sp. NPDC000594 (assembly GCF_040299965.1). Taxonomy (NCBI): domain Bacteria; kingdom Bacillati; phylum Actinomycetota; class Actinomycetes; order Kitasatosporales; family Streptomycetaceae; genus Streptomyces; species Streptomyces sp. NPDC000594. The sequence goes on from NZ_JBEPCY010000010.1 coordinate 79,350, forward strand.
TGCGGGATGTAGGCGACCGACCCCAGCGCGGACTCCTGGTGCGGCCCCGGCCGGGTCGCGGAGCCGCCGTTCGGGAAGTAGTCGCCCGGGAAGTACTCGATGACGCTGCCGGGCTGGACCCCGTCGAGGGCCGGGTCCGTGGCGTGGTCCGGGCAGCTTCCGGTGCCTTCCCAGTCGTACCCGCCGGTGGGCCTGGCGCAGGCCATGTTGATGTCACCGCCGGACATGCCGTTCTGCGGTGTGTCCCGGCCCGGCCTCGGGTCCAGCCCGCCCCAGCTCACGACATCCATGAACCGGTCACGGAAGCCGAGGATCAGCGAGCCGTCACGGGCGAAGGCCATACTGGCCAGCGCCGGTTGCGGATTGATCATCGCGCCGCCGGCGCTGAAGCTGTCCCAGTCCTCCAGGTCGGTGTTCCATGGGTTCCAGTACCTGGTCTGCTCGTGGGAAAGGCCGGTGAGCACGCTCCCGCGCTCGAAGTCCAGCTTCTGGGACAGCACGGTGGTGAACTTCTCGCCGTCATAGGTGGCGACGACGGCCTTCAGATCCGCACGCTTCTGTGTGCTCTCCGCGCTGCACACACCCCCGACGTACAGGTTGCCGTCGTGGGCGGCCACGCTGAACGGGCGCCAGTCCCCGGCCGAGGCGCAGCCCGGGTCGGGGATCGGCACGGTCGTCCCGGGCGCCGAGGCCGTGGGCCCGGTCGCGTCAAAGGTGACCAGGCTACGGGTGAGCAGGTTCACCGCGTACAGGGTCGAGCCGTCCTCCGACAGGGCCAGGCCGCCGATGCTCTCCTTGCCCGGGGCCTCGGTGAACCCGGCGTCCTTGATCAGGTTGTTGGTGTCGTGCGGAGTCTCCGCGGCGCCCGGCACCGTCGCGAACAGCGTCGGGGCACCGCCGCCGCGGGCCGGGGTGACATAGATCGCGCCACCGCCCTTCGGCCCGTACTCGGTGTACCGCCGGGCGAACGCCGACTGGAACAGCCGGTCGCGGTACCGGTCGTGGGCCAGCCCGTAGGTCGTACCCACCTGGTCCTGGGTGTTGAGGACCTCCGGGCAGCTCTCCTGCTCGGGACAGGTGCCCCGGGCGTCCGTCCCGAACGCCACCAGTGCCCGGGTGTCCGTCCCGCCCGCGCCGCTCTGGATCGGTACGAAGTAGCGGGAGTCGGGCAGTGCGTAGTCGGCCGGGTTCCAGACCCCGGTGGTCACCGAGTCGTCCTTGCCGTCCGAGACGTCCACGAACGAGGTGAAGCTGTCGAAGTGGTTCGGCGCGGTCGAGGCGGGCGCCGCCCGCAGATGGTCCCGGTAGGGCTCCGGGACGGTGACATCGACCCGGTACCGGCCGCCGGTCAGCTCGCTCGACGGCGGCACGACGACCCTTCCGGTGACATCCGTGACGCCGGTGACACGCTTGCCCGCGAGGTCGGTGACCTGGACGCGCATTCCCCGCTGGGGCACATCCATGGTCGCGTTGATCACGCCGGTGCCGAAGAAGTCCCGTAGTACCTCGACGGTCAGGGTGCCGTCGGGGGCCGCGGCTCCGGCCTGCTCGGCACCGGTGAGGGCGGTACCCGCACCGGCTCCTACCAGGAGCAGTCCGGACAGCCCCCACCTCAGTGGAACCCGTAATCGCATAGCGCTCCTTTACCTCGCCACAAGCTCACGCCAATCGGACAACTTCCGCGCAGAGGATACAGCTGACGAGCCGTCACGTCCGGTGAGTCCGGGAGTTCGTGGGGTTGCTCGGCTGGAGCTGTTACGCTCCCGCCGCGTGCGGAGCATGTGGAGCAGCAGAGCGCGGGACAGTGGAGCGCGGGGCACCGGGGCGCGGAGCACCGGCGCGCGAGGCACCGGCGGCAAGCGGCGTCCCCGGGCGCGCGAGGCGACGGGCCCGCGTCGTCGATGGCCGCGATTACGCTGGGCGGCGGGCGCCGCCGTCTGTGTGGCGGCCGCCCTGACCGGCTTCGTCGTCCTGCTCGGCGACGGCGACGGCGACGGTGATGGCGCCGTCACCCCGCGGGCGTTGACCGCGGACGAGGTGAACCGGCTGTCGGTCACGCGATTCCTCAACTACCGCGCGGGCGGCCGGGCGGTGACGATCACCGTGCCGAATGTCGGCGGCGGGCTGGTCATCACCGGATCCGTCGACTACCGCACACACACCGGTTACGGGGTGGTGCGCGGCACCGGGCGGGACGCCTCCAGTGCCGGGCTGATCCGGTGGACGGCCACCACCGTCCTGGTACGCCCCATGGTGAAACCCCCGGCGGTCGCACCGGCGTCGCCGCCCGCGTCCGGGTGGTTCAGCCGTCCGCTGCGGACGTCCGGCATGACCCTGGACAGTGCGCTGGCCATCGTCCTCGACCTCGGCGGCGACCGGCCGGACAACGCCGCGCTGCTGCCGCAGAACGGCGCCGCCTGGGTCGGGCGGGAGCGGGTGCGCGGCCATCGGACGGACATCATGAACGGGCCGCGTGCCAAGGCCAGGGCCGGCGCCGGCGCGGGTGCCGATCCCCGTCGCGGTACCGGTGCCGGTACGGCACAGAAGGTGCGTTACTGGATCGGCCCGGACGGAACCATGTACCGGGTGGAGGCCGGTATCGCCTCCGCGCCGCGGCCGGTGGTCTTCGACTTCGACACCCAGAAGTACCTCCCCGTCCGGCCGCTGCCGGGTGTCACCCCGACGCGGTAGCCGCCGCTCATGGGGTCCGCACCCGCGCGCGGTCGGCGAGCAGCGACGGCGACGGCAGGGCGATGTCCGCGACGGCCGGCAACTCCGGAGTGTCCGGTACGACGGTGGCGCCGACCGTGCCGGCCCCCGGGAACTCCGGCTGGGGGGCGGGCGCGGCCACGTCGGTGAAGGGGAGGCCCGCGGGTGCCGCCGGGCTCCGCCAGCTGCCGGAGGGCGTGCGCGACGTGGCGGGGACCGGGCACGAGGCGGTGGACGCGATCCCCTTCGGCACGGTCGTCCGCAGCTGGTTCCCGTCGAGGCAGTTGCCCCGCCCCCGGGTGGTGGTGGGGAACGTCCAGCCGATGTCGACGCCGTTGGCGGTGAAGGTGTTGTCCGTGATCCGGTTGCGGTCCGCCGTCAGGTCGGCGGTCGCGGTGATCACGAGCCCGGTGCCGGTGTGGCCGGTGACCCGGTTGCGGATGACCCGGTTGTCGCTGCCGCCGTCGATGCCGATGCCGACGCCCCAGCCGCCGTCGGCCTGTTCGGGGGTCCGCCGCTGCTGGTTGTGCGCGATCAGGTTGCCCGCGATGACGGCGTCCCGCTGCGGGAGCAGTTTCTCCTGGTGGTCGGAGTTGATGGTCAGCCCGACGCGGTTGCCGACCAGGCGGTTGCCGACCACATACAGATCGCCGCCGGCGTTGGTGCCCTCGTAACCGACCGCGTTGAGTTCCGAGATGTTGTCCCGTACCACGATCCGGCACGGCCTGCACTGGCCGACATAGATCCCCGAGTCCGCCCCGCCCGAGGTGTAGGAGCGCTCGATGACCCCGTTCCGCGCGGAGAACGCGTAAATGCCGTAGAGGCCGTTACGGGTGGCCGTCACATGCGAGACCAGGAACGACTTCAGGAGGCGTACGGGTTCGTCGCCGATGTCGTAGCCGCCGCTCCCCGGCAGGCCGGCGGCTGCCGCCGCCGAACCGGTGACCAGCACCCCGTTGTGCGTGTTGTTCCGTACGGTCAGGTTCTCCACGGCCACCCCGGGCGCCCTGACGACCACACCGTTCGGCCGCCGCACCTGTCCGTCGATGACCACCCCGGCCCGGGACTCGCCCCGCAGCGTGACGCGCTCCGTGTCGATCCGCACCGACTCGCGGTACACGCCCGGGGCCACCAGTACCAGGTCACCGGGGCGGGCCAGGGAGACCGCGGCCGAGATCGTCGGGGCGTCACCGGGCACCCGGATCGTCACCCGCGCGCCGTCCGGCCGCCGGCCCTCGCCCGATCCGTCGCCGTCACCGCTGTCACCACCGTCACCACCGGTGCAGCCGGTCACCAGCGTCAGTGCGCCCAGGGCAGCGGCCATCACACGCAGAGCTAATCGAGACATGATCCCAGTCTGGCACGGCGCCGAGCCCCCCGCCGGGATGTCCAACTCGCTTCCCCAGTACGGAGGTTGGGCGGCACAAACGGATCGGGTGTGGCACTGTACCCCTCATGCATCGCGCCGATCAGCCGCCGTCGCGCCGCGCGTTCCTCGATGTCACCGGTGCCACGGTGGCCGCCGGTCTCCTCTCCGGGTGTTCAGGGGACTCCGCCCGGCCCGCCCGGCCGGCCCCTTCCGCGCCTGCCTCTTCCGCGCCGGCCGCGCCCGCGCCGGTCCCGGTGACGGGCCGGCATCAGGCGGGCGTGACGCTGCCCCGGTCGCCCCAGCCCCATCTGCTGGCCCTGGTGGCCGACCTCGGTGCCGGGGTGGCCCCCGGCCCGTTGCTCGCGGAACTCGGGGAGACCGTCCGCACCCTCACCGCCGGGTCCGACCCACGGCTGCTGGGCCTGCCCCCGGGCGATCTGACCGTGACCGTCGGTGTGGGTCCCCGGCTGGTACGGGCGGTCGGCGCCGCACTGCCCGGCGCGGCCGACCTGCCACCGTTCTCCCGCGAGCGGATCGCCCCGCGGGCGCGCGGCGGTGATCTGCTGATCCAGATCTGCGCCGGTGAAGCCCCGCTCGTCCCGGTCGTCGCCGCCGCCCTCCTGGACCGGGCCGGCGACCGTATCCGGGAGCGCTGGCGGCAGTTCGGACGCCGCGGTACGGAGGTGCCGGTGGCCGAGGGCCGCTCCGCGCCGCGCAATGTGCTCGGTTTCATCGACGGGATCGTGGGCCCGCACACCCCCGCCGAGCAGGAACGCGACCTGTGGCTGGCCGGACCCCCCGGGGTCGCCGGCGGCACCCTGGCCGTACTGCGGCGCATGGAACTCGATCTGACGCGGTTCGCCGCCCTGTCCGTGGCCGAGCAGGAGGCGGTCTTCGGGCGGCGCCGGGCGAGTGGCGCACCCCTCTCCGGCGGCGGCGTCGCCGATGCCCCCGGGCTCGGCGCCAAGACGGCCGACGGGCGCTATCTCATCCCCGCGGACGCCCATGTGCGCAGGGCGAACCCCACCGTGGTCGGCGTCGGCCATATGCTCCGCCGCTCCTACAGCATCGACGATCCCGTCCCCGGCCTGCTCTTCATCAGCTTCCAGAACGACCTGCGGACGTTCACGGCCACGCTGACCCGCATGGACACCTCCGACGCGCTGCTGCCCTTCACCACCACCACCGCCGGCGCGACCTTCCTGATCCTCCCCGGCTACGGCCCACGGCGCCCGCTCGGCTCTCCCTTGTTCGGCTGATCGGCACCCGCGGGCACTGCGATCTCACCACGCCCGAGGGCCCGGCCCAGGCGGACACCGCGTTCGTCACCCCGCACGACCCCCTGCGGGTGGGAGGAGGCCCGAGGAGCTTGTCGACCTCTACCTTCGCCGGAGCAAGAAGCGGAAGACCGTCGAGACCCTCCGGCAGCACGCCCGTGATCTGCGCCGGGAGATGGCACGGCAGGGACTCACGGTCCCACAGTCGTTCCGACCCGGGCTGGGGTAAACAGGGACTGGCTCACAGGAGGCGGCGCACGGCCTTGATGATCGACCGGCGGCGGTCGCCGGTGCTCTCGGCCTCGGTCGTGGAGGTGGGTATGCCGGTGGGGTTGCTCGGGTTCCATGCGAGGGCGAGGCTCAGAACGAGGGTGAGCAACGCGGTGGGGGTGAAGCCGTCGCCGATGCCATCCTTCTTCTGCACCGCGGCGAGCGCCTCCAGCTTGGCGTCGCGCGTCGGCGCCGCGACTGCCGGGTCCCGGTCGTGGCTGTCGCCGCGCTCCATGCGGTGCCAGGTGGCGAGCCGGATGACTTCGGGGTGTTGCTGGCAGTAGTCGAAGAGCCGTCCCGCGTACCCGGGGAGGTCATCGGGAGTGAAGGGAACCGTGTCCAGGCCGTGGGTGACATGGGCGTCGAAGACCGTGTCGAAGAGCTGGTCCTTGCTGGAGAAGTAGACGTAGATGAGATTCTTGTTGGCCGCCGCCGCCCTGGCGATCCGGTCCACCCGGGCTCCGGCGATGCCATGCGCGGCGAACTCGTCGGTGGCGGCCTGGAGGATGCGGTCCTTGGTTGCGTCGGCTCGGGACATGCGGGCCATCGTATCGGGGACTAACCAGTTAGACACACTCCCGTGAAGGCCCTGTGCACCGACCGGTCATCCGATCCCGAAGGCGTCGAAGGCGGCGTCCGACGCGACCAGCAGGACCGTGCACCACAGGGTGACCCCGGCCATCAACCAGCGGATCAGCCGCCAGCGGGGGATGCCCAACGCGGCGCCGAGCAGGGACGAGCCCCAGGTGCCGAAGAGTGCGGGCGCGACGATGCCGAAGCCCACCACGCCGTACCGTTCGAAGACGCGACGCGCCCGCCGCCCCGCGGTGCTGGCGAGCCGGTCGCCCGAGGGTGACCCGACGGGAGCCGCACCGCCCGAGGGTGCACCGCCGACGGATGAGCCCGGCGAACCGGCCCGTATCCCGGACGACTTCCGGCGGGCCCGCCAGGACTGCCAGCGCAACCGCGCGCGTTCCATGGCGAACACCGCGAACACCACGCAGCAGGCGGCACCAAGCAGCACCGCGAACAGCGCGACCGGACCGGGCAGGGAGAGCGAGAGGCCCACGGTGACCGCCGGGGTCCCGACCGCGAAGCCGGCGAGCAGGGTCCATACGAATCCCACCATGCGGATTCCCTTCAACTGCATCGTTCGCATCGCTGGGCCGTGCCGTCGGCAGGCCAATTGACTAACCAGTTACTCTATTGTCATGGCTCATACTGACACGACACTGGGCGAGTTGGCGGCCGGCAAGTACCTGCTCCTCACCACCTTCCGCCGGGACGGCAGGGCGGTCCCCACCCCGGTCTGGGTGATGCTCGACGGCCGGACACTGGCCGTGTGGAGCGCGGCGGACGCCGGGAAGGTGAAACGGATCCGTAACGGTGGCCGAGTGACGGTCGGCCCCTGCGACTGGCGGGGCAAGCCGCTCGGTGCCTCGATGCCCGGCTTCGCCGAAGTGCTGACGCCGGAGGCGAGCGCCCACTTCACCGGCCTGATGAAGCGCAAGTACGGACTGGCCGCCCGAGTCGGACTGCTCGGCAGCAGGCTGAGCCGCGGCTCCGGACGCGCGGTGGGCATCCGCATCCGGCTGGACGAGTGACCGGGCGGCCGGGCAGCCAGGTGGCCGGCAGTCGTGGTCCGGCCTTCGGCCCAGTTGCAACAGCACCGCAGCACGGTCGGGCGGTTCCATGCGATCTTTACGGCGGTGCGCGTGTCCTCTCGTCGGCCGGGATGTGCCTCGCCGTGTGATGGACGGCCGACGGTTGGCCGGGTGCCGGGGCATCCGCCGGTAAATGGGTGGCGGGGGTCGGCGGGGCGGGTCTAGTCTTCATCCCGTTCCGCCGGGAAGGCCGTGTGCCACCCTGGCCAGGTTGTCGGTTCGTCGAGGAAGCAGGAGGTGAGGACAGTGATGACGGTCACGGTCTCGGGCGCTGCCCGCACTCAGGAGTTCATCGTTCCCACCTCTGTGGTCTCCGGCTGACACCCACACACTTCCGCGCGCCGCCGTGCGCGCTCGCCGGGACCACCCTTCACCCTCGTAAGGGGTTCCCGTCTTGTCCAGCATTCCGCTGAACCTGTCTTCTTCCGCTGCCTCCGCCGACGTGGAGGCCGCTCTCACCCCGTACGGCTGGGACGACGGCTGGGCCACGGCCTTCGCCCCGTACGCCGCCCAGGGACTGATTCCCGGCCGGGTGGTACGGGTCGATCGCGGGCACTGCGATCTCATCACGCCCGAGGGCCCGGCCCAGGCGGACACCGCGTTCGTCACCCCGCACGACCCCCTGCGGGTGGTCTGCACCGGGGACTGGGCGGTTCTCGACCCCGCGGGCGACCCCCGCTATGTCCGGACGTATCTGCCGCGCCGGACCGCCTTCGTCCGCTCCACCTCGTCCCGGCGGTCCGAGGGGCAGATCCTCGCCGCCAATGTCGACCACGCGGTCATCGCGGTCTCCCTCGCCGTCGAACTGGACCTCGGCCGGATCGAACGCTTCCTCGCCCTGGCCTGGGAGAGTGCCGCGTAAAACAGCATGCCCCTCACCTGCACGGATGCCGTTTGGGCCGGCCGGATCTGTGGTGTAGGAGGGCTATATGGCCAAAAATGCGGTGGTGGAGGAGTTCCGGGACGCCAGTCCCGAGGAACTGGTGGGGAAGACGCCCGAGGAGCTTGTCGACCTCTACCTTCGCCGGAGCAAGAAGCGGGAGACCGTCGAGACCCTCCGGCAGCACGCCCGTGATCTGCGCCGGGAGATGGCGCGGCAAGGGCTCACGGTCCGCAAGGTGTGGCTGGAGCAGCGGAGCGCCTCCAAGCAGCACGTCCGGCGCGAGAAGCTCGACAAGGCGATGGCCGCCGTCATGGCCGGCGAGGTCAAGACGCTCGCGGTGTGGAAGACGGACCGCTTCGACCGCCGGGGCATGGCCGCCGTCGGCGCGGCACTGGACGAGTTCGACCGCCGCCGGGCCCGCCTCTACGTCCTCCAGGAGAACCTGGACTCCAGTCAGCCGGGCAACCGGATCGTCTTCGCGATCCTGGCCGAGCGCGCCCGCGACGAGATCAAGGACCTCACCCTGCGGGTGACCACCGGCAAGACCGCCGCGCGCACGGCGGGCCGCTGGCCGGGTGGCCGCACCCCGTACGGCGTCCGCTCGCCCCTGGGCTCGGGACGCATCGAACCCGAGCCGGCGGAGTACCCGCACGCACGCCGCATAGCCGACGAACTCCTCGCCGGAAAGTCGGCGATGCGCGTGGCCCACGGGCTGAACCACGACGGCATCAGGACCCGCGACGGTGCCCGGTGGGACGCCCGGACGATCACCCGGATGGTCCGCTCACCCGCCTGGGCGGGTCTCCTGCCGGCGAAGGAGCGGCTGCACGACGAGTTCGGCCAGCCGCTGGACGTCTGGCTTCCCTCCCCCGAACCCGTACGGGACGTCGAGGGCAACCCGGTGGTGATCGGCGTCGGCGTCGTGAGTCCGGGGGAGCGGCTCCGGATCCTCGCGCTGTTCGAGGCACGGATCACCCGGATGGGCGGGGGCTCTCGTGGGAAGCGGCCCCACACGACCTTCCTCGGTGGCTTCCTGTCCTGCCCTCACTGCCGGAAGGCCATGAACGGCAGCGGCAGCGAGGCCAACCGGATGTACCGGTGCCGTACCCGCTCGGTGTACGGGGTGGAGGCGTGCCCGGGAGTGGTGGTCCGCGCGCCCCGCATCGACGCAGCGGTCGAGGCGATGTGGCTGAGCCATGTCACCGCCCTCGACCACGGATCAGCGGGCCTCGACGCCATCGTCCGCCGCTGGGCGGTCCTCCACGATGTGGAGAAGCAGGCCCGCCGCGAGGACGTCATGGCGGCCCTGGACGCGGCCAAGCAGCGCAGGGACAAGCTGGAACACGACTTCTACGTCGAGGGCATGCTCGCGGAGGACCGGTTCAAAACCCTGTGGGCCGACCAGTCGGCGGCGATCGAGTCGCTGGAGATCGAAGCCGCTGAACTCGTCCGGGAAGCCGACCTCTCCATCTTCTTCGCCGACGGTGAGGCACTGGCGGAAGCCTGGGCGGAGTCCACGATCGAGGACCGCCGCATGCTCCTGGGCTGCGTCATGACCTCTCTGACGATCATTCCTGCTCGAACTTGGGGGGACCGTACCCCGATGCTGGACCGATTGGTACCGGAATGGGTTGCCTGACGCACTCGTCATGCGTAGGTCTCGGGTTCGAATCCCGAAGGCGGCTCTGAAGGACCCCAGGACTCACTCGCCGTGACCTGGGGTTTTTCGCTTTTCCGGGGCAAGGGGACGGAGCTGCCGGACCCCTGAACGGAGGGCGCGTGAGCCAGGGGTGGCCAAGGGGTGGCCATGTGCGCGGCGAGCGTGCCAGGGGGTGGTCACACGCCGCACTTCTCAGTCACGGCCTGCTGTCGCCGAGGTTGTGGGAACCCGACAGTCTCCAGCAGAGAGACCGAGCCGGGCAGCGCTTTGGAGAGTGCGGAACTGCCCCCGGACGGGTGTCCGGGGGCAGTTCCGGGGGCGATCGGGACTATGGGGATCCGGACCGGCCGCACATCATGTTGTACCGCCCGGCGAGACCTTCCGCTCAGGGTCGAGGGGTTGCCCGGGCGGTACCGCGTCGCGTTCTCGCTGTCAGTCGCTGATGCCGTAGTAGTCGGCGAGGAACTGGACGATCTGGTCGGCGTGGGGGAGGAGTTGGGGGAGGTGGGTGGTGAGGGCTGCGCGGGTGGCGGTGGAGAGTTCGCCGAGGGAGCCGGTGGCGGTGGAGGTGTAGGGGTCGAGGCGTTGGATGAGCTGGTAGTTGCTGGGGATGTCGATGTCGTGGAGGGCTTTCTCCAGCGGAGGTGCGGTGCTGCTGGGGATGGCGGGGAGGATGCGGGAGATGTAGGTGACGCGGTGGAGGATGCGCCAGCAGGGGGGTTTGGCATCGCTCTGGCGGGCCTGTCGGAGGGCGGCGGCTGCGGCGTCGTTGCTGCCTGCGAGCCAGGTGGGGTCGGCGACTTTGTTGTAGAAGTCGTCGAAGTGGGTGTTGTCCTGGCCGAGGTAGAAGGTCATGAAGCGGTACGCGTCGACCTTGCCCGGGGCCAGCAGAGGTTTGCCGGTGGTGTCGTATTGGGGTTTGCCCGCGCTGTCGTACTGCTGGAGGTCGCGGGTGGGGTTGCAGACGATGTCGAGGCTGTGGGTGCGGGTGGATTCCTTGGAGCGGTGGCGGGTGACGGTCATGCCGCCGCCGACGGAGGCGTCGAACTGGACTCCGGCGCCGACGCCGGCGATTTCGAAGCCGATGTCGACGGAGGCGGTGACGGAGCCGGAGAGGCTGTAGGAGCCGCCGGTGGTCTGGGTGACGACGTCGACGGTGCTGGTGGATTCGGCGAAGAAGCCGCCGTCGGCGGTCCAGACGTAGGTGTTGGCGATGTTGCGGTTGGCGAAGGCGTCCTGCGACTGTGACGGCGCGCTCTTGTCGGGTGCCGGTGGCAGGGGGCCGGAGAAGGACTCCAGGAGGCGCTGGGCCCGGCCGGCGGTGGGGTCGCTGTCCCCGGTGTCGGTGGAGACGTTGTTGTAGTAGCTCTCCAGCTCCTGGCTTTCGCGCAGGATGCGCCGCTTCAGCGCGTACGCTTCGCGGGGTTTGAAGTAGCTGTACTCCCCGTACACGGTCGCGTTCGGGTAGGCGGGGTCGAGGACTTTGCCGTGGTCGTCGGAGCCGACCGCGCCGTCGAGGGTGCCCTGTTTGGTGTATTGGGGGTTGAGGGGGAAGTCGATGATGTTCCAGTCCTTGGGGATGTCCGGGTTCGGGAGCATCCGGTACGCCACCAGCGCGCCGGTGTGGGCGAGTCGCAGGGCGTAGACGTCGGCGGTCTCGGACTGGACGAGCGCGTAGCCGGTGTTGGCGGGGACGTAGCGTTTGCCGATGGCCTTGTTGAGGATGTGGTTGGGGTCTTCCCAGTGGCCGGTGAGGGTGGCGGAGGTGTCGCGTTCGGTGGTGGTGCCCTGGGAGACGCTGGTCTCGTCCGTCCAGGCGTTGGAGAATTCCAGGCTGCCGCCGACCTTGGCCCGGACGGTGACCTGGGCCAGCGGTTCGGCGGTGCCGAACCCGAGCGGCGCGGTCAGCAGCAGGATGTGCTCGTCCACCTCCACCCCGGCCGCGAGGTGGAAGGCGGTGTTGACACTCTTCTCCGTGTCGGAGGACAGGGTGGAGGTGACGGTCTCGGCCTGGCGGAAAGTGACGCTGGAGCAGCCCTCCGGATCATGGGTGGTGGAGGTGAGGTTCTCGGAGGGGACGGGGGGTGCGCCTTCGATGTAGCCGATGAGCTGGGGGTCGAACTGGACCTGGCCGGCCCATTCGCTGATGAGGTCGCCGACCTTGTAGCCGGTGGTCAGATGCCAGGTGCCGTCGGTGGTGTGGCTGTAGGCGCGCTTGAGGACGCCGCGGGTCTCACCGGCGGGGGTGTACTGGACGTCGGCGTACTCGCCGGCGGCGGGCGGGGTGGAGATCAGTTCCTGGAAGGGGGTGCGAACACCGGAGAGGGCGGAGCGGACGGCGGCGGTGTCGGTGGACACGGGTGCGGTGGACAGCAGGGTCTTGGGGCGGGTGGTGTCGGTGCCCAGGTCGAGGTTGTTGCCGCGCAGGGACTGGTCGGCGACGGATTCGGCGGTGACCGCGGTGGAGGCGTCGTCGAAGGGCCAGTACCCGAGCAGATCTTCCTTGTCGCCCTTGAGGCGGGTGAAGAGGCTGTCGAGGATCTGCTCGGGGCTGCGGGCGGTGCGCCACAGCCGCACCTCTTCGAGGGTGCCGCCGTAGAAGTTCCTGTAGGTGCCGGACTTCTTGAAGGCGGCGAAGGTGAGCTGGTCGTCACCCCAGTCGTTCAGCGGGTTGGGGTCGGGGGTGTCGGTGGGGATGGGCTGGCCGTTGCGGTAGAGGGTGAAGGCGGAGGCGCTGGGGTCGGGGTCGGGGGCCCAGCGGGCGCCGCGGAGTTTGAGGTCGAATCCGCCGACGGGGTCGGTGGTGGTGTTGCCGGTGTTCTCCTCGAACGTCCAGCGGGCGAGGAGGGCCTCGTCACGGGGCTGGAGGGGGGTGCCGAGCCGGTCGGTGTCCCGCGCTTTGCCCCAGATGCGGACTTCGCCGACCGTGCCAGTCAGCGGGTAGCGGGTGGTGCCGTCCTGGGCGCGGCCGATCTCCAGTACGCCGTCGTTGCCCTGCGGGCCGGGGCCGGTGTAGCGGGTGGTGCCGTGATCGTGGCCGTCGACATAGAACTGGATGTCCTGCCATTCCTCGACGTCCACCCGCTCGATCACATCGAGCTTCTGCACGGTGGTGTTCCCGTCACTGTCGGTGATGGGGAAGTCGCGGGTGCTCTTGACCTCCTTGGTGGTGCGTCCGGCGCGGCGCACGACGGCGATGCGGTGGAAACCGGCGGTCAGCGCGGTGGAGGAGGTGAACCGCTTGACGGCGGGTCCGGGTTCCTCGAACGCGAACTCCAGCTTCCCGTTCGCGAGGACGGAGAGCTGGTAGGGGACGCTGCCGCCGGCTCCGTCGGCGAGCCGCCCCTTGGACAGGAGGCCCTGCCGGGTGCCGATGGTGTCGATGGTCGCGAACACCTCGATCGTCAGATCACCGGTGATGTCGAGCTGGTCGGCGTCCGGGGTCTCCGCCCACGAGGAGCCGTCGAACCGTAGCGCCCACGACTGCTCGTACACCGCCGCCAGGTGGGCCCACTGTCCGAAGGAGTAGATGTCGCGGCTCTGGCGCACTTTGTCCCCGACCGCTGCCACGACGTGGTAGTCGGAGATGGCGGAGTCACCGGCTGCGGGACCGGGGGCGGAGCTGCCGTGCAGGTTCTGCCCGCTGAGGTCGACCAGCTTGTTGTTGCCGCTCTGGTGGGGGTCCCATATCCAGGATCCCACCAGGCCGGGTTCGCTTCCGGTGATCCTGCGCTCTTTGTCGTCGTTGATCTCCGAGGCGGACCGGACGATGTTCCAGCCCCGGAGTTCCGCGATGCTCCCCGAGTAGCGCCGGAACGGGGACTTGGCGTCGCGTCCGACGACCACGTTGGCCCGTTGCCCCGGCAGGTTGGCCGCCGTTCGGCGGGCCACTTCGACGCCGTCCCGCACGATGGTCTGGATGCGTGTGGTGTGGTCGAAGGTGACGGCCCAGTGGTGCCACTCGCCCGCCGGGCAGACGGCATCCGTGGTGAGGGCATCGACCGTGCCGGAGCCGTTCTGGAGGCTGAACTCGAACTTTCCGTCATCGGTGAAGCCCATCACCAGGACGTTGTCCTCGATGCCGACGACGGGGTTCGGGCCTTCGGAGTTGACTCGGTTGAGCCAGCATTCGATGGTGAAGTCCCCTGCCAGGGGGTTCCAGGGGTCGATGATGACGGTCTGCTTGTCGGCGGGGTCGAAGGTGGCGCCGCCGGACAGGGCAACAGGGGCCAGGCTGAGCGTGGCCCTGGTTCCTGCCTGGTTGAGGTGGATCACCCGTCCGGCGGAGGACTCCGGGATGTCGGGTTTGATCCACGCCTCGGCGGTCAGGTCCCCGGCCGGAGTGGCGACCTGCGGCAGCAGGCTGTCCGGCAGGGCGAGGAACTGGGCTTTGCCGTCGAAGATGAAGGCCCGGCCTGGGGAATCCCCGCTCCAGCGGACGCCGTAGCCGGTGACTCGGACGGTGGCGGTGCCGTTCGGTACGGCGTTATCGGCTTTGGAAGCGCTGACCGTGACCCAACGCGACCCCTTGGCGAGCGAGGCACCCGGGCGGGAGGCGGTGGCCAGGGCGGAGTCGTAGGGGACCAGGGACACCACCGACCCCGCCGGGGCGGCGGGTGGTGCGGTGGTCACGGTCACCCTGGTGGCGCCCGGGGCAACGGCACCGGTCACCCGGTAGCAGATGTCCCCGATCTTCAGATACCCGGCGTCGGGCAGCGCGACGGGGGTGCCGACGGCGAAGGTGACCACCGTGCCCTGGACCGAGTCCACCGTGCCCACCGGGACACTTTCACCGGGCGTCCCGTTAACCACCGCGGCCAGCTCCCGTGCCGCGCGCGGCACCCCGGGGAACGTCTCACTATCCTTGCCGCGGGTGATCGTCAGATCGCACAGCCGGCCGACGGCGGCCTCGTTCCTGATGTGGTCGGCGACCTCGATGGTCATGCCGTTCAGGTCCACCCCGGGGTCCCGGGCGGTGAACTGGAGCGTCTGCCCGCCGCCGGTCAGCTGCTGCACACCCCGCAGGGTGCCGGTGTCGAGGTAGGCGGCGAAGAACTGGCCGTTCGCGCCCCGGAAGTAGAGCGCCACCCGCCCGTCCGCACCGTCCATCAGGAACGGCGCGGTGTCGGTGCGCGCGAACTTCAGCAGCCCCCCGGCGCAGCTCAGACCGGCCACGTCGACACTGATCGGGGCCAGGGCGACATCGCCGATGCCCAGGAGCCGGTTCAACTCGTCCTTGGCGGACTTGATCTCCGCCCGCTTGGCGAGAAGGTCCCCGTTCAGTTTGTCGAGCTCGGAGGTGACCTCGGCCCGGCGGGCCATCAGGGAAGCCAGCTGCGGAGTGGGCGCCGGTCCTACCGGCGTTCCTGAAATCAGCGTGCCATTATTGGCCTCGCCGGGCTCGGTTGCACCCCCCCTGCTGGCCATGATCAGCCATGTGTCGTCGATGGCGTGCTGCAGACGGAAGGATCCCGGGAAGGAGCCGTCGATGTACCAACGGGCACTTTCAGGCACCGGATCGGTGTACTCGCACCCTACGGCTTCAATCTGTATGCCCTCCTCCCTCGGCATGAGGATGGTCGTCGGGAAGTCGCCGGGCAGGTTGACGCCGTACAGAGCCACGGCAGGGTTGCCGTAGCGTCCGGCCACCCCGGTGAGCGGCAGCGCCCACCACTGGCCATCCCAGCGATGTACCCTGCCTTGCATCTTGTAGGTCCATCCGAGTGCGTCCCGGTTCCCGCTCTGGATGCCCGAGATCTGCGAGTCCAGCCGCAGCCCCTCGGTCACCAGAGGGTCGATGAGCTTCTGGATCCCGGCCGCCTGCTCCTCCAACCCGGGGATGATGATCCCCTCCAGGTTTTTGGCCCTGTCCATGCTCTGCTCCTGGGCCAGGCCCAGCTCGGCCAGGGGGACCACGTCGGGGATGTCCGCGAGCCGTCCGTCGATCCCGACGCCGAAGTCGATACTCGCGATGTACGCCTCGGCCGCCGTGTTCCCGGTGAGGCGGGTGGCGAAGGCGAGCAGGACCCTCGCCTGGCGTTTGACGGGCTGCGCATCGGCCCGGTAGCCGGATGCGGCGTCCTCCTGCTGGTAGTAGAGCGTGGCGGCGAGGCCGGAGACGGTGTCGCGGCCGTCGACGGTGAAGCTGTCACGGCGGACCCCGGGGTGGTCACCGACCGGGGCGGAGGAGGCCACCCATTGCGGAGGGGAGTCCAGATGGGCGTGGGCGGCGGTGTCGGTCTGGTCGTGGGCGGTGGTGCCGTCGGCCTCGTCGAAGCGGTAGTAGGCCACCAGACCGGGCTCGTTGCCGATCAGCCGGTACGCCAGCTCCCCGGCGATCTCCTGCTGGTGCCTGGCCCGGTTCCAGATCCGCAGCTCGTCGATGGTCCCGCTGTAGAACGGACCGTGTTCCCTGGCCCCGATGTGTACGAGCGCTGACTCGTCACCGGAGGCCGGCAGGACCTTGCTGCCGCTGAAGGCGCCGTCGATGTAGAGGGTGGCGACGGTGCCGTCGAACGAGGCGGCGATATGCGCCCAACTGTCCGGCGCGATGGTCTGCTCGGAGGTGAGGGTGCCGCCGCCGTGATCGAGCGCCACCTGACCGGTTTCGGTGATCCGTAACTGGAAACCGCCCTGCTCCGGACCGTTCCACCGGGCGAGGACCGGACCGCCCGCCGCCCCGGGTTTGACCCACGCCTCCACCGCATAGGCCCTGCCCTGGAACTTCAGCGCGGGCGCGTCCCCGACATTCAGATAGTCGCCTGTGCCGTCGAAGTGGAGCGCGGTCTCGGCGTGCCGGGTGTCGGGGACCAGCGGGACCAGGGGCTTGCCGGTGAACGGGCAGGTGCCCGGCGCCCGCTCGTACACCGACCCCCGGTACTTGGGGTCGGGGCTGGTCCAGTAGCGGCTGCCCTGGGTATTGAACAGGCCGTCCGGGTCCTGCTCGATGTTGAACGAGTCGATGCGCCCGGTGATGCTGTTGTGGGCGAAGAACTGCCACCGTTGCTGCCCCTGCACCGCCGTCGGGGTCAGGACGGCGGTGAACCGGCCCCCCGTCAGGTTCCGGACTAGGTCCAGCTCCTGGGTCGGCTCGAAGAACGCCTTCCCGTCCATGTCGGCGGGGCCCAGACTGTCCTTCTCCGACGCGGGCACGGTCTTGTGCCGGCTCCGCTTGAACCGCACCTCTGCCACCGGCTTCAGACGCCCGCCGACCAGCAGGAACCGGTCGCACAGCAGCGTCCCGTCCACCACCGGCGCCGGCACCAGAGGAGTACCCGTCGTCACCACATCCGGCCGGGCACGGTCCCCGGTGGAGCCGATACCGTCGGCGAGGGCGAACACCGCGTCCGTGTGGCTCGCGTCGATGGCCTGCCGCAGCACCACCACATGCGAGCCGTCCGAGATCACCTGGAACGGCGCATCGGGCGCGGTCAGCCGCGCCGTCGACGACAGGAACGGATCAATCTCTTCCGGGGTGAGGACATCCGCCGGTCCGGCCTCGGTCTTACTGCCCTTCTTCACCACCGGCATCGCGGTCGCGCCGGCCACCGCGTAGCCGACCTTCACCACCTCGCCGGGGAACGGTAACTCGGCCGGGTTCTCCGACCAGTACGCGACATCCAGCTCGCCCTTCGCCTCGTCATAGGAGGAAAGGTCGAGGACCGTGTAAACGATTCTGCGTTTGTCGTCGACCGCGAAGGCGATCACCGTGCCCTGATGCCGCACCATCGTCGTATGGGTATAGGTGCGGTCGCTGTAGATCTTCACCAGACTCTGATCAGCCGTGCTCATGAACCATCCCTCGGACAGGCCACCCCTGCGAAGCAAGGCGTGGGACAGACGGGTGGAGCAAACACCGGGACAACAGAAAGAAGCCGCCCCCAAGGAGCGGCAAAGACGCGGTCAACACGAGGCCGGGCACAGCAGACCACACCCCACCCCCACCGAATATCGAACACAAGGCCAAAGATCTTCGAACGCTTACGGAGTGGCGCATACTTCATTCCTGCCGCGGGACGGATGCCCGCCTGTCACCGCAAAGCCCGCGCCCGTGCCGGCCACCACCGAGCCGTACATCTGCTGTTTCCTTGGCGGGCGCGGAATCACCACGGCAGCCGTACTTGTCCGGCAGCCCGCGCATGGCGCAACGCCTTCACTCAAGTCCTGCAGTGCGACCGAGGGAAATGGCCCAAAACATCCCCTCCAGGACCGGCCGTTGGCCCGCCGGAACCGGAGCTGCCAGCCGCGTGGTGGTGAGAAGCATGCTGTGGCCCCGGCCGGACGTTCGCTGACCGGGGCCACACAAGCGAGGGAACGTTACGCCGAGCGTGCGGCAGCCTCGTTGCCCAGGCCCTGGTTTCCTGTAGCAGTGGACGCCGCAACCAAAGGGTTGCTGAGCGGTGGCGGAATGGCGCGCAGTTGCCGATGGGCCCTGGGTATCAACTGGACGACGGCCTCGGCGGCGGCGTGAGCGAGGTCGTCCAAGACGGACTGGTAGATGTCCCGGGTGACGCGGGCGTCGCTGTGGCCGAGGGTTTACTCCCTGGCGAAGCAGGATGCCTACCCCTTGAAGGTGCTCCGCCTCGGCAACGCCTACCGGGTCGTCGCCACCGACCTCCACCGGCTCCCGAGAGTCACGCTGGAGCCGTGAGGCCGGTGCCAGGTCAACCGTCTTCGCTCCCTGCCAAGAGGGCCAGCACGCGTTCCACGGAAGGGTTCTGATCCCTTTCTGTGTCCCAGTGGTGAAAGATCTCACCGGTCAGTTCAGCCAGGCCGTCCGGCAACCCCACAGATCGCAGCGCTTCCGCGATCTGATCCATCTCGGGTGCCCAGCGCCACGCGCGGGCCGCGACGCTCGGCAGGTACTCCGGGGCCGAGAGGACGTTGGAGGACATGCCTTGTGCCTCCTCGGCCAGAAGATCGGATACGCCATGCCGTGCCGCGAGGGCATGTGAGATCGCGGCCAGAACCCGGGCCGATCGCTGGTAGCTGGTGAACGCCAACTTGAGGGCCGACGCGGTACCGAGATCGGAGCCGACGGTGCGGACCTCAACCGCGGTTCCCCCGAACAGGCCGTCCACCAACGCCACCGCGCCCGAGTCGCCGGCCAAGTAGATTCGGGCGCTTCTGCTGGAGTCCGCCGCCGGTCCGAAGATCGATCCGTCGAGCACTGAGCACCTGGCAGGCATCCTGTCGCTGATCCGGCGTACCAGATCCGGGGTGATGGGGTTCGACTCCACGAAGATGCCCTCGTACCTCTGTTCGGCTACCGACATCGCCGTGTCCTCGGCAACGTGAGCTGGGCAGATGGACAGGGCGATGTCGGTGCCGGAGAGCGCTTCGGCGAGCGTGTCACACGGTTCGAGGCCGGCGGCCTCGGCCCGCGCCCGGGTTCGCGGGCTGCGGCCGGTCGTCACCCACCGCACTCGGTGCCCATTGCGCACGGCCGCCGCCCCGATGGTGGCCCCCATCGAGCCAGGATGAAGCAGGGTGACGATGGTCATACAGGGCCTCCCGGCGGGAGTTCGCGGGCGAGTCGTTCTTGGTGGGAGATCAGAGCCTCCCGCAGCCCGATGCCCATGGGTGAGTGTCCCCCGGGGTGGGCCGAGAGCTGTCGCCCGAACTGTCCCAGGCGCTTCCGAACGCTCTCGATACGGCGCTGCCCGTTCACCTGGATCACCTCGTGGACCTCGATCGCGGCCCCTTCGAGGTCGCCCCGCCCCATGCGGGCGACCGCCAGATCCATTCTGGCGAGGCTCAGTTCTCCCAGTCTCACCTGGCCGTCGGGAGCGGAACGGAAGTCGGCCACGGCCTGCTCCGCCATGGCCTCGGCATCGTCGAGGCCCGCGCTGCCTCCCAGCCAGAGCCGGGTGGTGCTCGCACAGTAGAGCTGCTTCCCGAGCGGGAATGCCATCATTCCCGGGAGGACGTCCTCGCTGGCCTGGTCCCGCAACCGGTCGGCTTCGAGAAGGGCGGCGAGGGCCTCGGAGGACTGCTGGAGCTGGCCGTGGGAACGGGCCTTGATGCTCGCCAGCCGGATGGCGGCGGTACCGTGCTCCGGTACGTACTGGCTACCCGCCTCAGCGAGGCGTACGGCGGTCTCCGGCCGCCCGTCCCAGTAGGCCATGAGTGCCTGAAGGCCACGCACCCATGCCCGAAGGCCGTTGTGGCCGGCGGCCTCGCCGCAGAGGAAGGCGGTTCTCGCCTGGGTCTCGGCCGCTTCGTACCGGCCCAGATCGAAGCTCGCGTTGGCCAGTACCCCGCAGAGCGTTCCTGCGGCGAGATAGAGATCAACTGTTTGGTCGGGGCGCTGGTGCCCTTCCAGTAGCTCGAACGTCCGGTTACGGAGTCGGCGTACCTCGGCGAAGAGGGACTGGACCGGACGATTCGGGTACGTGCTGACGATGCGCCGGATGTCGGCTTCCAGTTGCTCCAGTGTGGCCGGACCGACGTTGGTTCCCTCGACGCGCGCCGCGAAGTCCGCTGATTCCTCGGCTGCCGCCATGACCATATCTTCACCCGTGAAGGCGTGATCCATACCTGCCGTGTCATCGTCGCCTGTGCTACTGGCGGAACCCGCCGTGACGGAAGGTGGGAGGGCGGGCGGCCTGAAGAGGGCGTCCACCGGTGTGGGCCGGAACAGATGCTCCAGGATCCTGCGGGACTCGCGGCGGGGCTGGCCCTTGAGGTCGCCCCGCAGCCACCGGTTGAACTGCCGGACTTCCACACGGGCGGTGGCGAGGCTCGGCGGCCCCTCTGCCACGGACAGCTCGCGGGCCGCCGATGCGTACCGCCGCGCGAAGACATGGGGGTCCGTCCACCCTCTCTGCTGGATCAGCAGACTGAACAAGGTCGGGCTCGACCCCTCCATAGCGGTCCCTCCTGCTCGGCTCGGTCCCACGCTAGGCGCTCGCTTTCCACAGAAGGAAGCCGCCGACTTCCCGTAGCCCCAATGCGACCTGGAACGACTCGATCAAGGTCGGATACGGCAGCACAAGTCCCGGCAGGACAGTCGCCAAGTCCGGCTCCTGGCGAAAGGCTCCTCCCCTACCGACGGTACGAGCGCCGTCGCGGTGAGTGCCCGTGATGGTTCGACCACGGCGAAGGGGGCGAGAAGTGTGATTCTGTTTCGCCGGACATTGCCCCCCACTCCTTCTGCGCAGAGCCGTATGCCACCAGCCGGCTTCAGGCCCCAGGAGCCTCCGGACTTACTGGCCCGGCTGTTAACCGCCTTACAGCTGGACCTCTACTCGGTCACCGAGGTCTATGACGACCTCAACGACCTCGTCGGGGAGCACGCCACGACCGAACCCGAGACGGAAGCCGTCCAGAGGTTGGCCGCCGCGCTCGACCACATCCTGCTCCGAATTCAGGCACCGGAACTCGCAGTGCGCTGTCCGCCGGACACCGTTCGCCGGGCACAACGAGCAAGGGCGTGTGCGTATTCGGAGGGTGCCCAACCGTCTTTGGCTGACGCTCGGGGCCTGGCGCTGGCCGTCCTCAACCTCCTCGATTTGGTGGGTGAACAGCTTTGAACACCGATCCGTGTCCCGGTACTGGAACTGCTGAAACTCAGGTGAACCCTTCGCACCGGAGCACTCCTCTCGCTCCGGTGCCGCCGCTCGGTCCGGACCACCTTCCGGACGAGGTCCTCATTCCCCGCCCCATGGCGTCGGCACTGGTCCTGATGGACAGGGGGCGGCTGTGAGTAAGCCGTCACACGCAAGGACCGGAAACCGCCGGGCCCTAGCCGTCCACTCCGCCCTTCATCCAGTGCGCGCGCTTCGCGCCGGGCACCGCAAATCCCTCAAGGCCACTGGCTTTGGCCTGGCGAAGATCGTCGGCATGTTCCTGTTCTTCGCCGGCTTCTGCGGATGGCTGGTCAGCCAGTTCGCGGCGCATCTTCTGTAGACCGGTCGCCCCGCCAGCCCGGCCCCCACGCTTGCGGGGCAGCGGGGCGACCTCCGGGAGGCGCTGTTCCATCGTGGCCGGCATCGGCGAATCCGCACCGCCAGATGCCGTCTGCCTCGAAGGTCGCGCTTCCCTCGTGCCGCTTACGCGGCACGAACGGGCCCCGGCTGCAGGGAGGTCAGCCCGCGGCAGCCGGGGCCCTCTTCCCTCGTTAGTGATCAAGGAGTACCTGTGAGTTTGCCGCGTTTCGGCGAGCGGACCTTAACCCTCATGACCGCGAATCTGGAGCACGACGGCGGTCCGGACGAGAACGGTGCCCCTCCGGCGAGGTGGATCGAGGCCCACGAAGCGGTCTTCGCGCCGTTCAAGCCCGACGTGCTGTTCCGGCAGGAGGCGACCTACAGCCACTTCCACGGCCGGCGCCGACTGCACACCGCAGAGCGCATGCTCGGGATGCGGGGCTTCCTCAGCGCACCGAGGGCCAGCCGGAACGCCACGGCGCTGTTCATCCGCCCGGACGTGCTCGACGTCCTGGAGCACCACGAGCACCGGGATCCGTGGCGGGCACCGCCGACGAACATCGTCACCCAACTCCAGGGCGCGGAAAATCCGATCACGCTGATGTCCTGGCACTGCGGCTTCCCGACCCCGAGCGGCCGGGTCCGGGAAGCCGAGGAGATCCTCGCCGTGGCGGACAAGACCAAGAAGGGCTGGGGCTTCGTCGGAGCGGGAGACTGCAACGAGTACCCGATCCCCATCGGCGAGTCCGTCCCGCCGATCGACTGGACCAGCCCCGACATCACCGACCGTGTCCACATGATGCACCGCACCACCGAGGGTCCCGATGGGTCCCGGGTGAGCTGCACCTCGGTGGACAAGCTCCTCCTCGGCGCGGGGCTCCACGACCCGGCCCGGTACGCCGCCCACCACCTCGACCAGCCGCGCGCGCTCGACGCGACGGCCGGGCACGCCCCGTCAGCGAAGGGACAGGGCGGGCCCCGGCGGATCGACCGGCTCTACCTTGATCCCTGGCTGGTGCGGGCGGTCCTGGAAGTGTTCACCGTGGACATGTCCGGGGTCAGCGACCACCATGCCGTCGTCGCGGTCCTCTCTTACAGCAAGGCGGTGGAAGCACTCGCCCGGTCCTTCGAACCGCTCGCCCCGGTGGAGCTGGCTCCGGCGGGGGGTGCCCGGTGAAGCTCGCGCTGTCCAGCGAGGGCACAGTCCTGCGGCCCGCAGACGACGCCCGGTGGACCGGGAACGTGCTGATGGTCCCCTCGGCCGGCGCCCAGATGGCGGGCACCTACCTGCGGGCCCAACGCCGTCGGCGCGGCCTGCTCCTGCGGGACGTGGCCCGCCTTCTGGGATGGACGACTGCGGCGACGGCCCGGCTGGAGGCCGGCCAGACCGTTGCCTCGGCCGATACTCTCCAGCGGCTGCTGACCGCGTACGGGGTCCCGGGCACCGACGAGGCCGTACGAGCGCTGTGGGGCCTGGCCCACGTCGGCGGGGACTATGCGGCCGATGTCGCGCCCGGTTGGTTCGAGCGGGTGGCCGCGTGCGAGTTCGAGGCGGACCGGATCACCGCCTTCTCCGCCTGGAACATCCCCCACCTGGTGCAGACCGAGGGGTACGCGACGCACTGGTGGACGAGCACTCCTGTCGGGCACGTACCGCCACCGGACACCATCGCCGCCCGCGCCGTGCCCGCCGACCACGACAAGGAGGTGCTCCTTCTGCTGGAAGAGCCCGTCCTGTTGCGGAGGTCCGACCCCGCGGTGATGACGGAGCAACTCGACCACCTGCTCCACCTGGCGGAGAACACCCGCACCAGTGTGCGGATCGTTCCGCTCCACGCCGGGGTCGTCCCGCCTCACGGCACCCTCACCGTGCTGGAGCTGCCGAACCGGCGCTGTCTGCACGTCGAGGAGGCCACCGCGACGATCTACTCCACCGGCCGTCCGGCCGCCCGGCTCCAGTACGTCATCGACTCCGCGCTCGCTGCGGCCCTCCCCAGGGACACCAGCCTTGACCTGATCCGCCGGACCCGGGCGGCTTGCGCGAGGGAGGCGAACCAGTGACCGCGAGTACCGTGCCAGGTCGGGCTGCGCTCTGGCCGCACCAGCAGGACGCCGTGGCCGCCATCACCCGCGCGCTCCGGATGGAGGAGCGCGTCACCGCGGTGATGGCGTGCGGTACGGGCAAGACGAGGGTCGGTGCCGCCGTCGCGCTGGAGACGGTGCCGGACGGCGGGATCGTGCTGATCGCCGCGCCACTGCTCGAACTGCTCACCCAGACCGTCCGGGAATGGCGCCAGGTTCTTGGCGACCAGGGACTCGGCAAGGTGATCGCGGTGTGTTCGGACACGGCGGTCGCCCGCTGTTACCAGGGTGACCTGGATGCCCAGCGGGCCATCGTGACGGCCGACGGCAACCACCTCGCCCGCCTCGTTCACGACGCCGGTGGCCGGGTGACGATCGTGTGCACCTATCAGAGCCTGGCCGTGATCACGGCGGCGCAGGACGCCGGGATGCCGTCGATCGGCCTGCTCATCGCGGACGAGGCCCACCGCACCGCCGGCGCGGCCGACAAGATGTGGGCGGCCGTCCACGACGGTGGACGGATCGCCGCCCGCCGCCGGCTGAACCTCACCGCGACGCCGAGGATCGAGACCTCCGACACCGACCTCATCAGCATGGACGACGAGAAGGTCTTCGGCCCGACGGTCTTCCGGCTCCCGTTCGGCGAGGCGATCAGGAAGGGTCTGCTCGCCGACTACCAGGCCGTCGTGCCCGTCATCACCGACGACCAGGTCCGCAAGATCACCCTCGCGGCCCAGCAGCATCCGGACTTCTACCATCTGGGCGCCTCCGCGCTCGCCCCTCAGATGCTTGCCACCCAGGTCGCCCTGCTGCGGGCCGCCAGGGAACACGGCCTGCGCAGGATGATCACCTTCCACAACCGGGTGAGCGCGGCCCGCTGGTTCGCCACCACCCTCCCGCAGACCGCCGGGCTCCTCCCTCCCGAAGTCCGGCCGGCCACCGTGTGGGCGGACTACGTCCACGGTGGCCAGCCACTCGACCAGCGCCGCCGGGTGCTGGACCGACTCCGCGGTACGGACGGCTCCTTCGGCGCCGTCGCCAACAGCAGGGTCCTCGGCGAAGGCGTGGACGCCCCAGCTGCGGACGGTATCGCCTTCATCGACCCCCGCAACTCGCCCATCGACACCGTCCAGGCGGTGGGCAGGGCCCTCCGCCTCGGCGGACACGCGGGCGGGCAGAAGACCGCGTCCATCTTCGTCCCCGTCCACCTCAGCCCCGGACAGGACCCCGAGGCCGCGCTCAACACCTCCGCGTTCGGGCCGCTGTGGCAGATTATCCGGGCGCTGGCCGCCCACGACGACGGCTTCGCCGCCAGGCTGAACATGTACGGCCCCGGCTCCGGCGGCGAGCCCGGCGGAGGGTACGAACTGCCCGACTGGATCCGCCTGACCGGCGTCCCGCTGACCGACCGGTTCACCAAGGCCATCACCGTCCGCGCCCTGGGCATCACCGATCCCTGGGAGGAGTTCATCCGGGCCTGCACCGCCTTCCGCGAGCAGCACGGGCACCTGGTCATCCGCTACAACCACGTCACCGACGACGGATACCTCCTCGGGATCCGTGCCGACCGGATCCGCCGGAGCCGCGCCATCGGCGAGCTGAAGCAAGAACGGCAGGACCAGCTCGCCGCGCTCGGCATGGTGTGGAACCTGCGCGACCACGACCAGGCCGTCTTCTTCGAGGGCCTGCACCACTACAAGAAGGTGCACGGCGACCTCGACGTGCCCATCGACTACAAGACCCCCGACGCAGCGCCCGGACCCCGGAACCTGGGGTGGTACGTCCAGCGCTACCGCCAGGGCGAGGGCATTTGCGGCAGCCCCGAAACGGTGGCCTACCTCAACAGCATCGGCTTCATCTGGGACGCCATCAAGTACCGCTACCAGAAGAACGTCCAGCTCGTCCGGGACTTCCGGAACCGTCACGGCCACGCCAACATCCCCCAGAGCTACATCGCCCCCGGCGGGGAGAAACTGGGCAACTGGGCCAGCAACCGGAGAGTCGAGGCCCGCAAGGGCACGCTCACGCCCGACCGCGTCCGGGAACTCCTCGACCTCGGCGTACCCCTCCCCGGCCGCTCCCCGGAGTACGGCCTGTGAACGCGACCTCCACCCGCGCCCGCGCAGTCACCTGGAACGTCTTCTGCGGCGGCCTCGCCCCGGACGGCTCGGAGAAGCGCCTCGCCCGGCAGACCGAGATCCTTGCCCGTCTCCGTCCGGACATCCTCGTCCTCCAGGAGTGCACCAGCTGGGACGAACAAGATCAGCGTCGGCTGCTCGACCTCGCGAGCGCCCTCGGCATGGTCCCGGTCGCCATGGAACGGTCGAACGTCGGCGACGGCCGCAACTTCACCGCCCTCCTCTACCGGCCCGACACCTTCCACCTGGTCGGACGCCGCCGCCTCGGCGACCAGGTCTTCCACCACACCCTCATCCGCGCCCGGCTCCGCCCCGTCGGCGCCGACGACGACACCAGCGACCTCTTCGTCTTCGCCACCCACCTCGCCCACACCGACGGAGACACCCGCCTGCGCGAAGCCCGCTGGCTCACCGACTACGGCGACGACTTCCCCGGCACCCCCAGCCGGGCCCTCCTCCTCGGCGACCTCAACTGCTCCGGCACCTTCGACCTCGACCCTGGCGACTGGGCCCGGATACCCCGCAACCTCCACGCCCGCTATCGGCTCGTCCACGAGAACGGCTCGTTCGGCGGCATGGACCGCCGTGCCATCCAGATCCTCCAGAACGCCGGATGGACCGACCCCCAGACCACCACCAAAGAACCCCGGGACGCCACCGTCGGCTACTGGTGGGAGAACGAACAGGTCCCGCTCCGCCTCGACCACATCCTCGTCCGCGGACTCACCCCCAACTCGTACCGCACGCACGACACACCGGAAGCACGCTCGGTATCGGACCATCTCCCCGTCGTGCTCGACTTCGAGGTGAGCACATGACAAAGCCAGCGCCCGGCGACGAGGCGATGCCCACGGTCGCGGCTGGCGTGATCCTCCGGGACGGATGCCTGCTCCTCGTCAGACGGCGGGTGCCTGAAGGCGCACTCATCTGGCAGTTCCCGGCAGGGAAGGTCGAGCGGGGCGAGTCGCCCAAGGACGCCGTCGTACGGGAGGTGAAGGAGGAGACCGGTCTCGTCGTCGCCGGCACAGAACGGTTGCGAGAACGAATCCACCCGGAAACCGGCGTCCACATCGTCTACTTCGCCTGTTCCATCTTGTCCGGCACCGCCCACCGTGCCGCGCCGGACGAGGTCGCGGACATCACCTGGGTGCCGCTCCGCGACGTTCTCCACTACATCCCCGGTGGGCTCTACCTGCCTGTTCAGCGGTACCTCGACACCACCGCCACCCGGCCCGCACCGGGAGGTTACGGAGGAAGGGTTGACCGTGCTGTTTGAGCCGAATTCCACCCGCTGTCCCGCTCTGCCGCAAAGGGGGCGGCGACCTGGCTAGCGTCGCAGAGGGCCAGACCAGGCCCGCACCCCTGGACGATCCGCTACTACCCAAGGAGTCACGCATGACCGCGAACGACACCGAGAAGCCTGTGGCCGAAGACCAGCAGATCGTCGGCGCTGTCGATGAAGCCGACCCGTTCGGTCTCGACATCAGCTTCATCGAGGGCACACCCGCGACCGAGACCGTCCTGACGTGCACCACGGGCGACACCTGCGGCTCGTCCTGCCCGAGTGCCTGCGTCACCTCGTAGCCAAACCGGCTCAACAGCGGGGGCCGGACGGAGCGGTCCGTCCGGCCCCCGCCCCACCCAGAACGGAGTGTGGTGATGACGCGCGTACGACTCAACCGGTACCAGGACGCCGGGGGAGCCATGCTGCGGGCAGCGGTGAACCTCACCGAGCCGGAGACGCCGCCGTGGCCGGGACCGACGGCACCCCTTGAGTACTGGCGTTCATGGCTCGCCGCCGTGTGGGCCGATGACACCTTCCGGCTGGCGGTGTCGAGCGCCAGCCCCGGCCTCGCCCGCCGGACGGAGTCCATCCTCGCGGGCCGGAATCCGAAGGCGCGGCGAGTGCGGAGGGCAGCTCTGGCACTGGCCCGGTACGCGATCCGCTACGCACACCGCCCCACCCCGTACGGCCTGTTCGCCGGCGTCGCGCTGATCGGGTTCGGCGATACGGCTGAGGTACGCATCGGCGACCAGCACCAGGCGGCTGACCGGCCGGACCCGGCCGTGCTCGACACGGCGATCAGTGGCTGGGAGGCGGACGGCGAGCGGATGGCCGACATCGAGGTGTGCGTCAACACTCTCGCCCAGCGGCGTGGTGGACGGGTCTTCGTACCGTCCGAGGGGGCCTCCGAGTTCTCCCTCGCTCTGACCCCTGCCCTGGTCCTCGTCCTCGACGCGGCGCGCGCCCCGATCCGGAGCGCGGCCCTGGCGGACAAGCTCTCGGCCGAATTCCCGGATACGTCCGAACGTGACCGGACCAAGCTGATCGGGGAACTCCTCCGGGTACGGCTTTTACGGTCGGCGCTGCGTGCGCCCGCGACGGTAACGGACCCCTCCGACGTCCTGCCGCCCGCCCTGCGGGAGCGGGCCTGTGGCACCTCGGCGGCTCCGGATCTGCGGCTGGACGCTGCGGTGAGGCTGCCCCACTCGGTGTTGACGGAGGCGGAGACCGCTGCGACCGTTCTGGCGCGTCTCGCCACGCATCCGAACGGCATCTCTGTTTGGCACCGCTGGACCGAGCGGTTCATCGAGCGTTATGGCGAAGCCGCCGAGGTACCGGTGGAGCTGGCGACGAACCCCGAGGAGGGGTTGGGCTTCCCCGACGGATTCGGCAGCGTCTCCGAGCCACCCCGTCCCATGACCCTCCGCGACCGGCTGCTGCTGGGGCTGGCCGGCACAGCGGCAGTCGAGGGCACCCGTTCGGTCGCCCTGTCCGGTGCGATGATCGAGGAACTGGAAGCCGCTGCGGGCATTCCTGCCATCACCGCGCCCCACCTCGAACTCGGTGCTGCTCTCCAAGCCCGCTCGGAACAGGCTCTGACGCGCGGGGACTTCCGCCTTCGGGTGTCCACGGTCTCCCGCTCGGCTGGTTCGATGACGGGCCGGTTCTGGCACCTGTTTCCGGAGACAGGCGCGACGTACGCCAAGCTGCCCACGGTCGAACCCGGTGCGGAGTTGGTTCAGCTCTCCTTCCACGCCGGTCGAGTGTCGGCCGACCTGCTCACCCGCGCCCCTCGCGTGCTGCCCAGAATGATCAGCGTCGGCGAGTTCCGACACCCCGGCGACGGCGTACTGTTCCCGGCTGACCTCATGGTCGGCGTGCGGAACGGCCGCCTCTACCTGGCGGAGACGGCCACCGGCCGACACCTGGAGACCCTCGCACCGACCGCCCTGAATTTCCTGTGGAACAACTACACCCCGCCCCTGGCCCGATTCCTCGCCGAGATCAGCCGGGCCGGAGCCCCGCAGGTCACCTGGTTCGACTGGGGCGCGGCCTGGACTCTGCCCTTCACTCCGGCCCTCACGCACCGCCGGTCGATCCTGGTGGCCGCACGGTGGAAGGCGCGCGCCCGCGACCTCCCCGGCCGAACCACGACGACGGCTGAGTGGGCGGAGCGACTCCGTGCCTGGATGGTTCGGTTCCGGGTGCCGGACCGTGTGCTGCTGGCCGAGGACGACCAGCACCTTCAGCTCGACCTGCGCCGGCCCATGGATCTGGACCTGCTCCGCGCCCATTTGGACGCTAGCCCGATCGGCGTCGCGTCCCTGCACGAGGCCCCGCCGCCCGACGCGGACGGCTGGATCGGCGGCCGGGCCCATAATCTCGTCATCCCCCTCAAGGTCCGCTCATGACGGCCACTCCGGTCCCACCTGGGACTCAGGACCTCTCCGAGGGCGCCCTTGGGGTGGCGCTGCTGCACATCGAGCGCGGCGACCTGCCCGCCGCTCGGCGTGAACTCGCACGGGCGATCGAGGGTGGTGTGAGCGCCGGGGGCAACGCGTCGCTGTTCCACGGCGCCCCGGCGCTGGAGTTCGTTCTCGGCCGCGCCGGTCGCGCGGGCGGCGATGTCCGCGACGCCGTCGATCGGGTGGTGGACGCCCGGCTCGCCGCCGCCCGCCGGCGGCGGGAATCCGGCGCGCTGCCCCACCTCGCGGAGTTCGACCTCATTCGCGGCCTGGTCGGACTGGGCGCGTTGCTGCTGGTCAGGGACTCGGTGTCCGCCCGGCTCAAGGACGTGCTGATCTATCTCGTCTCCTTGTCCCGACCCGCCCACATCGGTGGTCGGGAACTGCCAGGATGGTGGTCCGCAGAGGGACCTGACGGCAAGGAGATGAGCGGCGGACACGGCAACAACGGCGTCGCGCACGGCATCGCCGGGCCCTTGGCCGTGCTCTCTCTCGCCCACCGGGCCGATGCCCATGTGCCGGGCCAGCTCGACGCCATCAAGGTCTTCGCCGACTGGCTCGACGCGTACGGCGGTAGCTACTGGACCACCCGCGCCCAGATGGACGCGGACGAGCCGCCCGCGCCGGAGCCAGCTCGCCCGTCCTGGTGCTACGGACTGCCCGGGCTCGCCCGCGCCCAGCAGCTCGCCGCCCTCGCCCTGGGCGACCCGGTCCGGCGGCAGGCGGCGGAGGACACCGTCGTGCGCACGCTGAGCAGCCCGGTGCACCTGGCCCGGATCATCGACGCCACGCTGTGCCACGGCTGGGCCGGCCTGGTGACCCTCGTCCGAGCGGTCGCCGCCGACAGCCCTGCCCCGGGCCGCTTCACGCCGCTGATCACCGACCTCAACATGCGGCTGGCCGGTGATCTGCACAGGCTCACCAAACCGGGGTTCATGGAGGGCCGAACCGGCGCACAACTCGCCCTGGATGGCACGGACTCCACCGGCTGGACCGGCGCCCTGCTGATCACATGACCCGTACGGCCTACCAACAAGGAACCCCTCATGGGCCTCAACGACGAGAACCTCCCGATCATCCGCGAAACAGACTGGTGGCACGCCACCGTGGCATTACCCGGCGGCGCGGTGAGCCCCGAAGCCGCCCGAGCCCTGTCGATCGCGTTATCCGGCGGGCGCTTCCACTTCCTCCGCAAGGACGGCGGGCTGCGGTTGCGCACCGAGCACCCGGCGGCCGAACTGCTGGACCGACTCGTCGCCGACCAGGTTGTCAGCGGCTGGGTGCCCGGGGTCTACGAGCCGGAGACCGAAGCCTTCGGCGGGCCCGAGGCCATGGATGTCGCGCACGACGTGTTCTGTGCCGACAGCCGGGCCGCCCTGGCGGAGACCGGGGAGCCCGGCGGACGAGAGCGCAGTGTGCTGCTGTTGGCCACCATGATCCGCTCGGCCGGTCTTGACCCCTTCGAAGCCGGAGACGTCTGGGCCAGACTCGCCGCCCTCCGCCCGCCCGTCACCTCGCCCACCGGCCCGGCACTCGATATGGCGGTCAAGGCC
This sequence comes from Streptomyces sp. NPDC000594, assembly GCF_040299965.1. Taxonomy (NCBI): domain Bacteria; kingdom Bacillati; phylum Actinomycetota; class Actinomycetes; order Kitasatosporales; family Streptomycetaceae; genus Streptomyces; species Streptomyces sp. NPDC000594. Next base: position 110,635 of record NZ_JBEPCY010000010.1, read on the forward strand.
ATGCGGCGCCTCTTGAACGCCGACGCCGCCCGGCGCCCGAACCCCGAACCGGACTGGGCCAGCCGCGTCGAAGCCTTCGCCGACGGCGGCCTCCGTCTGCGCCGCCTCGCCGCCGACGGCCACCTGATACGCGGGCTGCGCGCCGTCCTCGCTCATCACGCGATCTTCGCGTTCAACCGTGCCGGAGTGCCTGCCGCCGAACAGGCAGCCACCGCGTGGCTGGGCCGCCACGTCGCCTTCTCCGAAGGAGAGACACCCGACGTGTCCGCCCACCGAGCCCCGCACCCCGGACCTACCCTCGCTCGAATGGAGACCACCGTGACACTCGATTCCTCTTCCGCCGCCCCCCGCGAGGCTCTCGCGGACCGCCTCGTCGCCAGCGGTCACTTGCACACCCCCGCCGTCATCGATGCCTTCCGCACCACCGACCGACACGAGTTCCTCCCCGGCGTCGACCTGGAGTCGGCGTACAAGGAGGACGCGGTCCCGATCAAGCACGACGAGGACGGAGAGATGATCTCCTGCATCTCGGCGCCCTCGATCGTCGCCACCCAGCTCGAACAGCTCGGCGCACAGCCCGGCCACACGGTCCTGGAGGCCGGGGCCGCCACCGGGTACAACGCCGGTCTGCTGGGCAAGCTCGTCGCCCCGGGCGGACACGTGTGGACCGTGGACGTGGACCCGGACCTGGTCGAGGGCGCGCAGAAGAACCTGGCCCAGGTGGGGGCCGACAACGTGACCGCCGTGCTGGGTGACGGCGCCGCCGGTCTTCCCGAGCACGCCCCCTTCGATCGAATCCAGTTCACCGTGGGCGCGGGCGACGTCCCGGTGAAGCTCCTCGATCAGCTCGCCCCCGGCGGCCGGCTGGTCCTGCCGATGCGCATCCGAGGCAGCATCTCCCGCAGCTTCGCCTTCGAGCGCGACGGCGACACCTGGAAGACCGTCTCCTGCGAGATGGCGACCTTCATCCCGCTGCGCAAGGGCGTCTGCGACGACATCTACACCCGCGTACGCATGCAAGGGGAGGGCACCGTCCATCTGGAGACCTTCAGCGAGCAGGAGGTGGACCGCGACGCGATCCGCACCGTGCTCGACCAGAAGCAGTCCAAGGTCTACACCGGGGTGAAGCTCCGCCAGGGCGACCCCTTCGAGTGGATGTACCTCTACCTCGCCTTCGTGCTGCCCAACGGCCTCTCCCGACTGCCCGGCCAGCGCCCCGGCTTCACCCCGCACTTCGCCTGGGGCTCCATGGCCGCCCTCGACGGCGACTCCCTCGCCTACCTGACCATCCGCGAAGGCGAGGACGAGAAGGGCCGGTTCTGGGAGATCGGCGTCATCGGCCACGGCTCCCACGCCGCCGAACTCGCCGACCACCTCGCGGGCGAGATCCGCAACTGGGACGAGGGCTGGGGCAACACCGCCCCCGAGCCCACCTTCCGCATGGCCGTCGGCGATGCCCGCAGTCAGCTCACGGCCGCCGACACGCGCTTCGTCATCGACAAGACCTTCAGCCGTCTCGTCGTCGACTGGCCCCGCAAGGGCTGACCCAGTGATTCCCGCGATAGCCGGCCGCATCCCCCTGGTCCGCCGCCTCAAGGCGCCGGCGCTCCCGCTGGAAGAGCGCATCGCCCACCTCACCGGGCTGACCGTCGCGCCCGCCGGCGCGGGCCACCACGACCTGGTGGCCCGCGCCAGCGGGGTCCTCAACTACGCCGCGCTCATCGCCTCCGACGTCGGGATGCCCGACCTCGCCGCCGAACTGTGCTGGCGGCAGCACCGGACCTTTGCCAAGGCCGGCAACCTGACGGGTGGCATCGCCGTGATGTCGCTGATGCCCCTCGTCAACATCTCCCGTCTCCTGACCCGCGAAGGGGACGGCGAAGCCGCCTACCACGTCCTCACTTGCCTCTACCGCGCTGCCCAGAAGCGCGGAACAACCGAGATCCACGGCCACACGGTCGATCTCTCGGCGCTCATCAGCACCGACGCCGACCACCGCAAGGTGTGTGAAGAGCTGTGGACGACCGTACTGATCGACGGTGCCCGCGCTCTCGCGCGGATCGGCCGCTGGACCGAAGCCGCCGACGCCATGAACGCGTACCGCGGCGTTGGCAAGCGCCTCCTCGACGGACGCCAGATCACGATCATGGCGCTCATGGAACGCGGCCTCGATCAACACGCCCTCGACATGATCGACGCGACCGCGCCCACCGAGCCGTGGGAGACCACCGTTGCCGCACTCCTGCGCGCACACTGCCTCTCGGCCTCCTCGCAGCCCGTCCCGGACCTGGACCGTCTACTCCGCGAAACGGCGGCACTGCTCGCCGTCCCTGATCCCTCGTACGCCGTGTTCCAGACCCGGGCCGGGCTGACCGCGCTCGACCTGCCCCACGACGGGACGGACGAGCACGTCAGCCTGGTGACTGAAGCCCTCGCCATCACGGCCGCCCTCGACGCGTACGCCGCCCGCGAGACCCTGCACCACCCAGCGGCCCGCCGACGCCTGACCGAAGCACAACAGCAGCGGCTCGGCGCGGTCATCACCGAAGCGGGACTCGCGGGCGGGGCCCTGTCCACCCATCACCTGCACGCCGTAAACGAGGCTGTGGAGATGGCCGAAACGGCGCTCGCGAGGCTCCTCTAAGCTCCGCGCGACGTCATCCCGTAGGGCACACGGCCAGGGCAGAACGTCCGCCGACACTCAACACGGTCCCACGGCGCCGTGCCAGCCGATTACACCAGCGGCACCAGTGTTCTCCAGGACCGAGCCAGCTCGTCTTGGACCTCGGCCAGTGCCTCCGCGCGGATCCGTGCTTCTCGGAGTCGGGTCTCGCAAGCACGAGACGCTTCGAGAGGGTCACTGGGGAGAGCGGCCCTCAGGAGGAGCTTGTACTCGGCCAGCGTGTCCCCGGCCGGAGCCTCGGCGGGAAGCTCGTCCAGGAGATCGGCGACGGAGGTCTCGGAGAGGTCCCACTCCCCGTCCGCGTGGCGGGTCGAGCGGATCACGCCTCCGGCGTCCGGGTCCAGGACGAGGTGGCAGCCGTCCCCGCCGAGCAGGGCGCCGAGCCGGGGCAGGGGGACGGCGTGAGGGCCGGCCAGCTCGACGGCCTCGGCCGGGGTGGCGGTGAGGCGGGGGCTCGCGGTGCGCTCGGTGGCGAAGGGCAGGCCGGGCCAGGGCATGGAGGGGCGTTCGGGGGTGCGGTCGGTCGGCTGCCCGGTCGCCGTGGTGGTCGGGGTGGCGTCCTCGTCGGTTCCGGCCCAGGTGATGATCACGGTGCGGGCGCCGGGCAGGGAGGCCGGGAAGAGGACATGGCTGATGACCTCGATGGGCTGGTGGCCCATGGAGGGCAGGACCATCTTGAACAGGTGGCCGTCGCGGGACTCGGAGACGGCGGCGATGTCGGTGTCCCAGAACCGGCCGCATATCGGGTCGGCCTTGACGTCGGTGATCAGCTTCGACAGCTCGGCGTCGTGCGGGTACTGGGCGCTGGCGAAGCGCAGCAGTTTGACGTACTCGGTGGCGTGGTGCTGCCAGTCGACGTACTGGAAGCGGGCCTCGTCGCTCAGCATGGCCCAGCGGATCAGGTTCGCACCGGGCCTGGTCACCCAGGGCCACAGGGCGGCCATGGCGGCGTTGTAGCCGATGATGTTCCACACCCGGTCGGTCAGGTATGCCGGGTTGGGGAGCTGCTGGTCGAGCATCATCTGGAGGTCGCGCCGTACGGTCTCGTCGCCGAACGAGTCCGGGATGGTGGTGAGGGCACCGTCCATGAGCGCCAGCACGAGGGCCTGGTGCTCGTCCCGGCCCAGCAGCAGGGTCTTCGCCAGCGCGTCCAGGACCGTCTTGTCGATTTTGGGCCGGGCGCCGTTCTCCAGGTTCTGGTACCAGCCCCGGCTCCGCCCGATGGCCGTGGCGACATCCACCTGTGGCAGAGGCCCGCCCAGCCCGAGCTTCTCCCCGGCGACGGCCCGCCAGGCACGCAGCAGACCGGGGTGCCCGAGGAGCTGTCCGGGGGACAGCGGCTCGGAGCCGGTGTCCGTGCGGGGCGCGAAGGCGCCGTCGACCATGGGGTTCCTCCAGGGGGTGTGGGGGCATTTCCGGTGCCCGGGGATGTCCGGGCGCACGAAAAAGGGCGGGAGCACTTGTGGTGCCCCCGCCCTACGTGTCAGTAACCAGAGTAAAGGATGCGCAAAGCGATCATGAATTGATCACCCCGGGGATTGACTGACGCCCCCACTTCCTGCTTTGTTCGACATTGAACCACTACTCCCGGTGGCCGGGTGGCGATCTTGTTGATTGCGGGTCGTACCGGACACTCGTATGACTTATTCGAGGGCGTGCCCAGATTTTTGGCACGCCCATTTTTCTGTGCACACCCACCCGGCGGCGGCTCCGCCGAATTGCTCGACCCTGAAGTGCCTCGGAACGCTACGCGGGTAAACCTGCCAACGGGCAAGGGAATTGATGTTACCGGCGGGTTCCGGAATGACTCTTATAACTTGCAGGCACGGGTGATTCCGCCGGTTTCATAGGGCGTTGACGGGAGGATGGCGCCCGGTTTAAAACCAAAGGGCCCGGTGATCGGCGGGGCAGTCAGCGGACCGGGAGGGTGAAGTAAATGAGGCGTGGCGTCGTTCCCTGGGCGCGACCGCCGGCCCCCTGTCCGGACGTTCCGGTGCTGGCCACAGCCCGGCCCGCCGCCTGCCCGCGTACCGGGCCGCCGCTGGAACCCTTCCGCTGACACCCCACCGCAGGGGGGAATCCGGACCGGTCCCGTACATTGCGGCGAACGAGGCTTCCCGGAAGGCGTGGGCAGCCTGAGCGGATGACCTGTTTGGTCGCATCCTCCAGACGTAGATGTCGTGTTGGCGTCGATGTCCCCCAACCCCCTGAGTGCGCTGGAGTGTTGGACGGTGTGTGCATATGTTGTTGGTCCCGGCGACGACGGCCGGGGAACAAGCGAGAAGAAGGGGGGATGAGGTGAACGACCCACCGCCACAAGCCGGGGAAACGGAAACGGCGCCCGGGAGTTAGCCGCTCCCGAGCGCCGCACCGACACCCCGAAGGGTGCACATAACCGAAGCGGGTCGGCCGACCTTTTCGACGAGAAAGGCCGCCCCGCTCCACCTACAAGTAGGGAATTCTTGCATGTCCGCGCACCAGAACGGAAGGGCCACCGCCCCGGCCCCCGACCGGGGCCTCCGGCTCGCCCGCGCCATCGCCGCGATGATCCCCGGAGCCACTACCGCCCGCGTCTCCCAGTGCGACCCCGCCCAGAAGTGGCCCAGCCCCCACCTGCGCGCCTACGACGCCCACGGCCGCCTCCTCGCGGTCACCCGGGCGAAGGGGCTGACCGCCGCCCGCTGGATCATCCGCGCCCACCCCGCCGTCGACTGGGCCGAGGCCCACGACCTCGACCTCACCACCGGCACCCTCCGGCCCGCCGCGAAGGCATACGCCGCCACGGGCGGGGGCCGCTGACGATGCCGCGCATACGCACCATCAAGCCCGAGGCGTTCCGCTCCGAGTCCCTCGCCGCGGTCTCCCTCTCCGCCGAACGGACCTTCCTCGGCCTTCTGACCGAGGCCGACGACCACGGGCGCTTCCGCGACCAGCCCGCCGTCCTCGCGGGAGCCCTCTGGTCCTACCGCCCCGGCCACGGCCCCCTCGGGGTCGAGGACGACCTCACCCAGCTCGCCGCCCACAACCTCGTCTGCCGCTACACGGTCCACGAGGACGGCGAGAACCGCCGGTACGCGCACATCGTGACCTGGCGCAAGCATCAGCGGATCAACCGGCCCTCCGGGGTCCGGACCCCGCCCTGCCCCCACCACGAAGCCTCCGCCGTACCGGCCGCGACCACGGTCGTGCCGGAGCCGGCCGTGAGGGCTCACGGAGCCCTCACGGAGGATGCGGTGAGGACTCACGGAGGGCTCACTGAGGGCTCAGTGAGCCCTCACGGAGTCCTCAAGCAATCCGCCGCACATGGCAAAACCGCAGGTCAAGCGGCACTCAGTGAGCCCTCACTGAGCACTCATGGAGGACTCAGTGAGCCCTCAGTGAGGGCTCATGGTCCGGATCTAGGACCTAGGAACAGGGATCTAGGAACTACTGTGTGGGGCGCAAGCGCCCCCGCACCCCAGGCTCCCCCGGCGAAGCAGCTCATCAACGAGTACGCCGGCGCCTGCACCCACACACCGCCGAGCAAGGTGCTCGACCACCTCGGGCGGGAGACCGCCAAGCTGCTGGCCGAGGGCATCGACCCCGACCACGTCCGCGCCGGGCTCGCCCGCCACCGGGTCAAAGCCCTGCACCCGAGCACCCTGCCGAGTCTGGTCCACGAGGCCATGAATGCCGGGGGCGGCTTGGACCGGCCGGGCTTCCCGGCTACCGTGCCCGCACGCCGGGCCTGGGCGAACCCCGCCGACCCTGCCGCCGCCTACGCCGAGGAGCTGTGATGCGCCACCACCAGGCTCAGCCCCAGCCCGTCGGGGGCCTCGCCCGCCGCCTCGCCCACATCCTCACCACCCGGGGCATCGACCCCACCGCCCCGCACCCGGCCGAGGCGGAGCCGGTTCCGGCCCTGCTTGCCGCCGAGTCCCGTATCCCCGCCCGCTACCGGGGTGCCACGGCGGACCACCCGGCGGTCGCCGCCTGGGTGCGCGAGATCGCCGCCGCCGGACGCCCGGGGCCGGGCGGTGCGCCGGGGATCGCGCAGGGCCGGTCGCTCCTAATCGCCGGAACCACCGGCACGGGCAAGACCCATCAGGCGTACGGTGCCGTCCGCAGCCTCATCTCCGCCGGGGTCCGGCTGCGATGGAAGGCGGTCACCGCCGCCGACCTCTACGCCGACCTCCGCCCCCGCCCCGGGCACGACGGTGAGCGTGAACTCGCCGATCTGGCCCGCTGCCCGCTGCTGATCATCGATGACCTCGGGGCGGCAAAGCACTCCGAGTGGACCGAGGAGGTCACGATGCGGCTGATGAACCGCCGCTATAACGAGATGCTCCCGACCCTGGTCACCACCAACCTCGGCATGGGCGACCTTCGCGCCCACATCGGCGACCGCGTCGCCTCCCGCCTCGCGGAGATGGCCGACAAGGTCATCCTCGATGGCCCCGACCGCAGACGCATCCACATCGCCGGGCGACGCCACCCCGTCGCCGCCTGATCCTGCCGACCCCACCGGACCCTGCCGACCACGGGTCCGCCTTCACCGACCCCGGACGAGCACAGCCCTGCCCCGGGATCCTCTGGAGACCACGCATGCACAGCGCCACCGCTAACGAGCCGCGCACTCTCGGCGACCACACCTGGCAGGACCAGGCGGCCTGCAGCACCAGCCACGGCACCGACCCCGAGCTGTTCTTCCCCGAGCCCGACGAGATCGACCGCATCACCGCCGCCAAGAGCATCTGTGCTCAGTGCCCGGTCCGCCGAACCTGCCTGGACAGCGCACTGGAGAACGGCGACCGCGACGGCGTCCGGGGCGGACTCACCGAGGAGGAACGCGACGCCCTCCACAGCAAACTGCCCGAGCGCCTCGACTACGCCCGGATCAACGACACCCTCGCCGGCCGCGACGTCCACCTCAGCCGCGCCGAGCGCCGCGCGGTCGCCCGCAACGCCCACCAAGCCGGGATCCCGGCCGACCAGCTCGCCCGCCTCCTCAAGATCACCAAGGAGCATGCCCAGAAGCTCTACCGCCGAGCCGCCCGCGAGATCCGCAACCGCAACACCACCCAGAAGACCGGGTCCCCCACGGTCACGGTGACCCCGGTGAAGACCCCGGCCCGTGCGGACCTCGGGACGGCCGCGTGACCACCTCGGCGCCGATAGCGGCGCACACCACCACCGCCTGGGACAAGGCCGCCGTCGTCGCCCTCGGCTCCGCCGCCTGCGCCCTCTCCTACGACGCCCTCCAGCAGATGGCTGCCTCCATCCACATCCGGGGCGCCCTCACCTACCTCTTCCCGCTGATCATCGACGGGTTCATCGCCTACGGCGTCCGCGGACTCCTCGTCCTGCGCACCGCCCCGTTCACCGCCCGCCTCTACACCTGGACCCTGTTCGGCACTGCCTCGGCGGTCAGCATCTGGGCCAACGCCCTCCACGCCGTCCGCCTCAACCAGCAGGGCCCATCGGGGACCGGGCTGAAGCTCGGCGACCTCACCGTCGGCGTCCTGTCCACAGTCGCCCCGCTCGCCCTCGCCGGAGCCGTCCACCTCTACATCCTCATCGCCCGCCGCACGGAACCCACCGACCAGCCCGGACAGTCGGGACAGCCGGACACCCCGACCGTCCGCACCGACCGCATCACCACCCACCGCCCGGGACTGACCGACCAGCCGGAGAATGAGCGGCTGGGACTGACCGGTCGGACCGGCGGGGACCGTCCGGAACTGACCGACCCGCCGGACACCGACCGACCGACAGCCACGGTGACCCGACTTACCGCGCCCTCCGGTCCGGTCACCACGGACGGGGACACCCTGGAGGTCCGGACCGGACAGCCGGTCAGCCTGCCGGAGCCTGAGCACACTGGCCGCGAGGAGACCGCGCTGTCCGGGGAACCGGTCAGAAGACCGGCCCCGGACAGCGCACCGACCGGGCTGACCGGCCCGGAGGGCGAGGACGAACTCCTCCCGATCGCCCGCGAGGCGGTCACCCGGGCGGACAAGGTCACCCGCCAGATCGTCGCGGACGCCATCCGGGGGCAGGGCATCCCGCTGGCCAACGACCGGCTGACCGCCCTGGTCACCCAGCTCCGCGCCGAGACGCGACCGGTGCCGGTCACCGCGACCGGATGACCGACCGCTCCACGGGGTGGCCGGGCCGGACACTGACCGGCCCAGTCACCCCCACCCCGGGACACCCGGACACCGAAACCCCGAGCCCACCCGCTCCTGCTCGTACCGGAGGCCCTCGTGCGCACCACCCCGGTCACCCCGGCCGAAGCCGACGCCTGGATCACCACCCTCCACCGCCACGGTCACCTCCACCACGCCGAACGCGGCCCGGACGGGAGCTGGACCGTCCGCCGGACGGCCACCAGCCAGCCGTGGACCCTGCACCACCCGACCCTCGCCCTCGACTACACCGCCGAAGTCCTCCGGGACCTTCGGCGAGCCGTCCCGGAGACCCGCCGATGACCCGACCCGAACCCGCCGACCCCACCACTGTGGTGGAGGGAGGCGACTGCCCGGCGCGAGGCCGAGCAAGCTGTAGCGTCCGAAACTCCTCCGTAGCCCATGGCTGCGGAGGAGTTTCGGACGCGCATGCCCCCACCCCGGAGGGGGCGGGGGAAACCTCCCGGCACCAGGGGGTGCCGGGAGGGGAGGCTGCGACCGGGGGCGGACCGCAGCCAGAAGACGGAGGGGCCGAACCGCCCGCGCATCGCCAGCGTCCTCGCCTGCGCCAGACCGTCCAGCGCGACCACGTCCGCAGCGTCCGCCTCACCGCCGACGAACTCGCCACCGTCCAACACGCCGCCCAGTCGGTCGGGCTGACCACGGCCGGGTTCCTCGCCGACGCCGCCGTCGCACTCGCCCGCACCCACAGTGACGCCCGCGCGTGGCTGACCGACCAGAGGGCCCTGGTCGCAGAGCTGATGACCGCCGCCGCCCAGCTCGCCCGCGCCGGGAACAACCTCAACCAGGTGGCGAGGATCCTCAACTCCGGCGGTCACAGCGACGGCGTCGACCGCGCCGTCGAGCGGGTACTCAAGGCGGCGGTCCGGGTCGAGGCCGCCGCGGTCGAGATCGCCCGGCGGCGGTGACCGGCATGGTTCCGGACATCTCCACCGGCAGCCGTACCTACGGCCTGCTCGCCTACCTCTACGGCCCCGGCCGCCGCGACGAACACACCGACCCCCACATCGTCGCCGCCTGGGAACCCGGCCTCGCGCCCGACCCGGGCCGGGACCCGGCGGCCACGCTCAAGCAGTTGACCGACCGGCTCGACCTCCCCGTCCGCGCCCTCCCCGCCGGCCGACGGCCCCAGCGGCACCTCTGGCACTGTCCCGTCCGCACCGCCCCCGGCGACCGGCTGCTGAACGACGCCGAGTGGGGCGAGGTCGCCCGCCGCATCGTCCACGCGACCGGCATCGCCGAAGCCGGTGACGATCAGGCATGCCGGTGGATCGCCGTCCGCCACGCGCCCGATCACATCCACATCGTCGCCACCCTCAAACGCCAGGACGGCCGCAGCCCCCGCCGCCACCAGGACGCCGTCCGGGCCCAAGCCGAGTGCCGCCGGATCGAAGCCGACTTCGGCATCCAGCGCCTCAACTCCGGCGACCGCACCGCCGCCCAGCGCCCCACCAGCGCCGAGCGCTCCAAGGCGGAGCGCGCCGGGCGGGCCGAGCCGCCGCGCGAGACCCTCCGCGAAGCCGTCCGCCAGTCCCTGGCCGGAGCCGCCACGGAGGACGAGTTCTTCGCCCGGCTCACCGCCGCCGGCCTCCGCGTCGAGAAACGCCTGGCCCCCTCCGGGGACACCCTCGGCTACAAGGTCGCCCTCCCCGGCGACCGCAACCGGGCGGGCGAACCGGTCTGGTTCTCCGGCTCCAAACTCGCCCCTGATCTCTCCCTCCCCAAGATCCGCCAGCGCCTGGAAGCCGGAGCCCTGGACGCCGAAGAGGGGCCCCGGCCGCGCCCGGCCGCCGCCCGCCGGGACGCCGTCACCCCGGCCGTCCGTGCTGTTGCCGTCCTCGACCAGGACGACGAGGACACCGCGGTCGCCCACCTCGTCGGCACCGGTGAACTCCTGGACGCCCTCGCCCAGACGGCCCCGGCCACCACCCGCCGGGAGCTGTCCCAGGCGGCCCGCGCTTTCGAACGCGCCACCCGCACCCACGAACGCGCCGCCCGAGCCGACCACCGCGCCCTCCGCACGGCGGCCCGGGGCGTCCTCCGCGCCGGGGACGCGCTCGGCCGGGGCGAGGACGGCGGCACCACCGCCATGGTGCTCTCGACCCTCGTCCTCGTCACGCTGGCCGCCGCCCGTTGGCACTCCGCCCACGGCCACGCCCAGCAAGCCGCCGCCGCACGGCAAGCCGCCCAGCACCTCCGAACCGCCTACCAGGGTGCCGCCGCACCGCCGTTGAGGGCAATGCGGCACCACGCCCAACGGCTGTCCGACCCCGTACGCCGTCAGCACACCACTACGGTGACCGCCGCTCTCCCCGAGTACGCCGACCGGCTCCGGCAGGAGACCGGCTGGGACGCCCTGATCGCCACCCTCGACCAGGCCCAGGCAGCCGGCCACGACCCCGGCGCCCTCCTCAAGACCGTGGTCGAACAGCGCGAACTCGACACCGCCGACAACGTCAACGACGTCCTCATCTGGCGCATCCGCCACACCGCCAACCTCCCGACCGCGCCGAAGCCGGCCATGGCCCCCGGCCCGGCCCGCACCCGGGCCCTGAAGCCCACCGAGGTCCCCGCCCACACCATCCCGACCCCGTCCGGTCAGCGACGGCCACGCCGCTGACCAGCACAAACCCCTGGACTCCCACCAGCCCTACTGCTATGGCTCGAAGAAGCGAGCCCCGGAGGAGAATCGTGATCCACGACGACACCCACCAGCAGCCCAGAACCACCACCCAGCCCGCCCCCACACCTGATTCCCTGGTCCCGGTGCCGGCCCCGGGCGACGACCCGCTCCGCCGCCTCCAGGAGGAGATCCGCCCCGACGGCGTCCGTATCCGTATCCGCAGCGTTGACCACCCCGAGGAACTCTTCATCACGGGCCTCGTCGTCATCTGCCCCCACTGCTCGGCCCGCCGCGACTGGATGATCATCTGCGACGGCAACCGCATCGACATCCGCTGCCGGTGTGCCCATCAGTGGCATGAGCCCGAACTCAGCCGCGCCGACTTCGAGGTCATGACTGGCGGCAACACCACCGGCCCGGTCTACCCGAGCTTGGAGGACGCCGCCCGCGCCACCGGCTACGACGGCGCCTTCACCGGCATGTACCTCAACGAGCCCCGACCTCTCAGGGAACCAGCGGACGCCGGAGATCAATCAACCCTCACACGGGAGTGATTCCCGGATGTGAAGTATTGACATCCGTCGGGGCAGCCTTTGATCCGAAGGCTGTTTTCCCTGGCCAGAATACATTTCCGCCATAGTCATACAAGCGCACTTTGTCGCTCGAAAGTGTGATAAGCACGATTGAGGACTACTGGCGTGGCGCAGGGACTGGTGTGCTCTGGGCGGCCCTTCGTCAGGCGGGCCGTTCGCCATAACACGGACATGTTCGCCGTGTGGGGAATGTGAAGGAGTACGCCATGATCCGTACGTCGAGGACGAGGGCAGTGATGGCCGTCGCGAGCGCCGTCGGCGCCGCCGTGCTGGCCCTCGGTGCGACCGCCGCCCCGGCCCAGTCCGCCCCGGCCGGGAGCGACGCTCCGGTCAAGGCCGCCGCGCCTGTCCTGCCCGCCGGTGCCGTCGCCCTTCCGCCTGGGGCCCGGGGGCCGGAGCAGTGCCCGGACGGCGCGATGTGCTTCTGGGAGGGCGCGAACTTCTCCGGGAACGGCTGGGCCCTGGCCAAGCCGTCCAACGGTCTGCAGTGCCAGGGCGCGGTTCCGCAGGGGTTCTCCGCGCCCCGCAGCGCCTACAACCGGACCAACGGGAACATGGCCCTGTACCGGGGCGGTTCCTGCATCGGCGTGTGGCAGATCGGGGTCCTCAGCCCCGGCTACGCGTACGGCGATGTCAACCCGAACCGCATCTACGCCTGGAACTGGACCCTGTGACCGTCCGGGCGTCCCTCTGACGGATCCGTCCGGGCCCGCTCCGTGAGGCCCCGGACACCATCCCCGCCCCGGCTGTCCCGGTACGGGGACCGGTGAGGCGGTCTCGAAGAGCCCGCGACCCCGTCCCGCGGCCCCGGCGTCCCGCCTCACCGACCGGCCGTGCAACCGCTCTCCACCGAGGGGCACGGCCCGGCGAAGCCCCCGCTGTCCGGCCCGGTACGCCTATGTATCCGGCCGGCACCGGAGGCTTCGCCGGTTCCGTACGCGGCGGCACCAGACCCCGCGTCACACGCTCGCGGTGGGCTCAGCACACACGTCGATGAACGGATGACGTGCCCACCTTCCAGGCGGAGTACCGGAAACCGCCACTGAGCCGGACCCCACAGACATGCCCGGTCTCCTCTCCCTCCGCAACGGAGACGGGGCCGGACACCTACGACGCGGTGAGCGGGCACGACAACGGGGCCGCCCGGAGATCCGGGCGGCCCCATCGCGGGTCGGTGCATCGGTGGGTCAGACGGGGGCGAGGGCCTTTGTGGCGACGCGGAGCGCCGCGTGGAGGGCGAGGGCTTCGTAGACGGTCGGGTGGACGGTGGTGCTCCAGTCCCCGTGGAGGTTCGGCCAGGTGGCGAGAGTGACGTCCATGCTGTTCAGGCCGAGGTGAGCGGTGACGTCCATGCCGCCGCAGGAACCCGGGGTCCAGGTGAGGAAGAGGCGCCGGGGCCGAGCCGGTCCCGGCGGACGGGGGTGGGGTGCCAGGTGGCGCGGAGGATGTCGCCGGGGCAGGGGGAGACCTCGCGGACGAGGGCTCCCCGGTAACCGTCCGGCACGGGGCGGCGGGTGACCTCGCGCAGGGGGAAGAGGCCCGTGGTGGGCGGGGTCATGCGTCGGTCCAGTCCAGTTCGGTGGTGACGGCGGGTGGGAGGACGTGGTCCTGGCCGTCCTCGGCGATGTAGACGGCGGGGCCGTCCAGGCCGGTGCCCTCGATGACCCGGCCGATGCTGTGGCCGTATGGCCAGTCGGGGTTGACGGCGAGGAAGACGGGGAGGGCGGGGTTCAGGGTCTGGAGCTGGTGGACGAGCTGGGCGACGGTCAGCGGCTTCGACAGGACGGGGACCTCCGGTTCGGAGACGGGCGGGGGTGGTCAGCGGGTGGCGGCGCGGTGGCGTCGGCCCATCTCGGCGGCGTAGCCCTTGGTCGCCGAGCCGGTGCTGGACCAGCTCCCGCAGGCGCAGATGGCGAAGAACACGGTGCGGCCGGGGCAGCCTTCGGCGAGCGGTCTGTTGCTGGTCGTGTACTTGTGCTCGGGCGGGCAGACGGTGCTGTCCGGGTGGTACGCGTTCACGGTGACCTTGTGGGACACGGGCAGTCCTCCGGGGGGACGGTGGTACGGGTCAGGAGCAGTGGGCGCAGAGGGCGGTGGGCGTGGCGAGGAGTCCGGCGAGGAACCCGGCGACGGCCTGCGGGGGGATTCCGCCGGGGAAGGTCTGCGCCCAAATGGGTTCGCCGTTCACGTCGAGGGTGCGGATGTGCCAGAGGTCGCCGTGGCGGGCGGCGGGGGCCTCGGGGAGGAACCCGACGTACATGCCGCCGTCCGGGCTGGTGCAGTGGACGTTGGCGTCCGGGTCGGTGATCACGGCCCAGCCGTGAGCTTCGAGGAAGGGGAAGACGGGTCCCGCGCAGCCGCACCCGCGCGGCCATTCCCGGGCGGCCGGGGTGTGGAGGGGGCTGAGCTTCGCGGGGCGGGGAAGAGCGAGGGCGGAGTGCGTCACGGGTTCGGGTATCCCTTCGTTGACCTGGGTTTTTCCCGACACCCGTACTTGAACATGGGTCCGCAGATGTGTTCCAGTCCGTTCGGGCGGGTGGGTGTCTGCCGTGGGCGAATCCCGCCCCGGACAGGCCGGCGGTGGGAATGGAGGTGCCGCCCGCGGACGCTGTCCACGGGCGGCACCATCGAACAGAAGCAGGACAACGGGGAGGTGGAAAGGTGAACAGGGACGATGCCCGGGAGTACGCGGAGCTGGCCGACGACGTCCGGGCGGCATCACAGGCGCGGGCGCGGATGGCCGACGGCCGCCGCATCGAGATGACCGTGGAGGAACTCGCCGACCTCGTCCGCCCGGACGCCGACGGGGACGAAGGGCGTTAGCCCCGCCCGGCCCGAGGCTTGGCCGCCGGTGCCCCCGCCGGGATCACCGCCTGCGTGCCCACCACCGCCGGTGCCAGGGCTGCGGGTACGGGGGTGGTTGTCCGGGCGCGGGCGGCCTCGGCGCGCGGCTGGACGGCCGCCGAGCGGTCGAGGTCGCGGGTGAGGTGGTTGGCGAGCTGGTTCTCGGGGTGGGCGTCGATCACGGCGCAGATGGCGTGGACGCGGGCGTGGGCCTCGGTGTGGGCGGTGCGGAGCTGGGCGGCGGCGGAGGTGACGGAGTCCAGCTCGTGGAGGAGAGGGACGTGGCCAGGGCGGGTGAGGTGGTGGAGCCGCTCCTGGTGACTGGTGATCTCGGCGTCGGGGAAGACGAGGCTCTGCCGAATCCGGAGCACGGTGAGCAGGGTGGGGTCGGTGGTGCGGCCTTCGCGCAGAAGGGTCTGGAGGGTGTCGACGGGCCGCTGCCAGGCGGCCTCGATGACGGTATCGGCGGTGGCCAGGGCGGCGGGGCTGGGACAACGGGGGTCCTTCCGAGGGGCGGGGGCGCGGTCAGCGGCCGGGTGAACGGGGCGGCGGCCCCTGGCGTGGGGTGAAGGGGAGGACGTTCGGCCCGGCCGGATGCCGGGGCCGGGTGGTGCCCCGGGCCGGGGAGACGGCGGTCGCCACCACGCTCCGTACAGAAGTCCGGCCGGGGTCGGCGTAGCGGTCGGCGACCCGCTGGACGAGCCGCTGCTGGTAAGCCAGAGGCAGGGACTCGATGCGCTCGACGGCCCGGGACAACTCCGGGGTGAACAGGGCCGGCTCGCCGTGGCCGGCCTCCCGGGTCACCGCTCGGACGGCTTCGGCCTCGATCATCGGGGCCCACGCGTAGTCGAGTTCCGCCGTGTCGCAGATGTGCTGGGCGCCGCCGTGGAGCGCGTCGGTGAAGGGCAGGCCGTCCTCCATGACCGTGGGCAGGGAGTCCAGGAGGGTCTGGGTCGCGTGGCGCAGGCGTTTGGTCAGCTCGGGGTCGGTCACCCAGGTCACCGGCTGGAACGGGAGCGGCGGACCACCGGACGGTGGGGTGTCCTTAGATGTCCCGCCGGTTCAGCGGTACCGGGCCGACGCGGCGGCCGGGAGCGCGGTCGTCGTCCGGTACACGAGAGCCGGTGAGGCGATCACCGTCCGGGCCACAGTCGACCGGGACCGGGCGACCGCCGCGCGCTGGATGTCCAGCGGGCTGGGGACCGGCGGTTTGACCGGGGTGATGTGGGACGCGGCCCGGTTGCGCTCCGGGAGGTAGTCCTTGTAGCGGGCGACGGGGGTGGGGTCGGCGAGCCGGTTCATGGTCGCCGTGATCAGGTGGGTCGGGGTGTTCGTGGTGAAGGTGCCGAGCCACTCGGAGGAGTAGCCGGAGGCGCCGCCGCTGACGGTCCACTTCGACCGCTGGTCGCTGATCTCCTCGTGGTGGTCCAGCCGTCCTTTGATGCGGGTGACCAGGGCGAGCCGGTCGGGCGGCTGGCTGACACTGAGGTAGGGCCCGTGGTCGACGCGCCAGCCCGCCTCGGCCAGAGGACGCAGGGGCTCCGTCTTCGAGGCGTTGAGGCGGTCGTGGACGGAGGCGTTGCTGCCGTGGGCATGGTCTTCGGCGAGGGCGGTGGTGAACGCGGCGACCACCTCGACCGGGGTGTAGTGGTCGAAGGTGGCCAGCCACCGGGGCGGGGCGAACGGCTGCTCGTGGCCGGTGATCCGCCACAGGGCGTCGTCCTCGCCCTCGGGCAGCCACCCGATGCGTATTCGCTGGTCGGGCGAGGAGAGATAGATGTTGCCGAGGTCGTCGTCCAGGCTGTGGAACCCGGCGGCGAGCAGGGGGACCAGGGCCGGGTCACCGGTGTAGGTGGACCCGGCGAGATACACCGGGGAGACGAAGACGTCGCCGTCGATCTCTTCAGCAGGGGGCATGACGGGGGCTCCGTTCCTCGGGGGCGGGGTGGTCAGCGGGTGCGGGGCGGGCGGGAGATCGCGGTGACGGCGGCCGGCACCAGGGGCTGGGCCGCGGGCGGGTGCGAGAACAGCCCCGGGACCGCCGCCGTGGAGGGGGCGCGCTGGACGGCGACGGCCGCCCACTCGTTGCTCACGGCCTGCGGCCGGACGAGGACCGGCCGGCCCGGAGCCGGCCCCGGGTCTGCGGAGGCGGGGGTCCAGGAGGCGAGGGCCGTGTACGCGTCGCCGAGCTGCTCGGTCGCCGGGCTCACCCCGTACCGGGCACCCCGCCCCGGGGAGTCCCGGAGGATCAGGCCGTCGCGCTCCATGCGGGTCAGGCGTTGGTAGGCCGAGCTGGGGTGGAGTCCGGTCGTCTCGACGACCTCGGGGTAGGTGAGCGGGCCGTGCTCGTCCAGTGCGGCGAGGGTGGCGGTGGTCCCGGCGGGGCGGAGCCGGGCGAGGACGTCCTCGGCGCGTTCCGCGTCGGCGGTGACCGTGGTGAAGTTCTGGCGGTGCCAGTCGGAGAGGGCACGGTGTACGGGCTCGGTCGCGCGCCCGTACGTCGTGAGCCCGTACGTCCCGTGGCCCGGCCGGTGCACGAGACCCTGGGCCTGCAGCCGTCCCAGGAGCTGGACTGCGTACACATTGGTGTTCCACGGCATGGCCGAAGCGATCTCCGCCGTCCGCATCGTCTCGTGCTGCCGCAGGGTTTGAAGGGTCCAGGTGGTCCAGCGCGGCGAGAGAACGCTGAGGGCGTGGTCGACGGACTCGGTACGGCCGTTCAGGACCGAGTGCAGGGTGGGCATGGTGGAGTCTCCGGTTCGGTTCAGCGGTTGTGGCGGGCCGGGACGGCGGCGCTGGGTAGACCGGTGATCGGGGGCACCGGGGCCACGACGGTCGGTGGGCCGCCGGGGGTACGGGAGACGGCGGCCTCGGCCCGGGACACCTGCCCGAGCCCCTGCACCTGTGCGGGGGCGTACTCGGTGTCGTTGGCGAGGGAGCGGCGGTAGGCGCCGGCCATGGTCCGCAGGTGCTCGGCGCTCTGGTCCCGCCGGGCGGACAGCAGCGCGATCTCGGTACTGGCGGAGCCGAGGGTGGCGGCGCTCTGCCCGCCGCGGACGGAGTCCAGCTCCCGGGCGATGTGCGCGGTCCGCTCCTGGACGCGCTGGTCCAGGTCGTCCACCTTGAACGTGGCATCCGCGATCAGCGCGGTCAGCTGCCCGTACGGGCTGAGGAAGGGATGGCGGCCGAGGAGATCGGCGGCCGATTCGGCACCGAGCGTCTCGCGGACGAGACGGGTACCGAGGCCGGGCGGCGGGGTGCCGTGCACAACAACTCCAGAAGAGAGGAAGGGCGGTTCAGGAACGGGACCGGCGTTGAGCGGCCGGGGCGGTGGCTGCGGTCGGCGCGAGGGCCTGGGGTGGCTGAGCGTCGGCGGTGCGCATGTGCGGGGAGCGGGAGCGCGCGGCCTCGGCCCGCTGGTCCGGTGCCCCGGTGGTGGCTTGGCGGCGGAGGCGGTCGGCGGCGGTGCGGTAGACCGTGTTGTCGTACCGTTCGCCGACCGCGACCAGGAAGATCTCCCGCGGGTGCTGAGACGAGGGCGGGGCGGGGCGGAACTGGATAACCATCCGCCATCGGGTCTGCGGGTCGACGTAGACCTTGTGGCAGCCGGCCAGCTCCCGGTGCATCCGCGCCCCGCGCTCGTTCCCGTGGACCAGGTGCTGGAGTTCCAGCAGGGCCAGATCCCGGATCTTGTCCGGCACAGACCGTAGATCCTCCAGCGCCTCGGGGTGCGCGGCGAACCCGAAACGGGCGCTCTTCACGACAACCCCCGCCGGGCGGGGACGGCCCCGGCCGAGACGACGGGCCGGGGTGGGGTCACCGGGGCCGGGGGAACGGCGAGCCGTACCGGGGCATGGGGAGAGCGGGAGCGCGCTGCCTCAGTGCGTGCCGTGAGGGGGTCGGGGGCCGAAGGCAGGGGCCTGTCGGTGTTCCAGGTCCAGTCCTCGGCGGCCTCGGCGGTGGGGAACGCGCCTTCGCGCAGGGTGTAGGTGCGCAGGCTCGGCGCGATTTCTTCGAGGAAGAGCCGGTAGGGAGCATCCGCCGAGTCGGGGTGCGTGTCGTGGACGATGACCCAGGTCTCCATCCCGGTGTCGAAGCCGCCCGGCTCCCCGGTGTAGTGGTCGAAGACCTCGTACCGGCCTTCGGGATTCACCCGCAGACGGTCCTCCAGCCGGGCGGTGAGCGCGTCGGCAGGACGCGGCCCGTTGGGGTTCAACAGCTCAATGCCCTCGGGCGGGCAGCCCTGCTCGATGAGCCAGTGCTGCGCCAGCGGCGCCAAGGGGTGCTTCTCCCTGGCGAACCGGTAGGTACGCTGCTCGGTGTCGCGGGTGATGTGCAGGGCGACGAACGAGGCGGTGCCGGGGACGTCGTAGATGTACGTCGGGTCGTGGAACAGGAGGTAGCTGTCGCGGCCGTCCGCGGTGTGGTGGGCGGCCATGGGCACGAACGAGTCCTCATCGAGCGTCACGCTGAAGAAATCGTGCGCGACCTCCTCGTTGACGGCGGTGAAGCCGTCGAGCCGGTAGTCCGGCGCGGTGCTGGTGGACATGTCAGTTCACCTCTGCACCGGGCGCGGCCAGCAGTCGGTGGCTGGGCCGGGCAGGGCTGGTGGTGCAGGCGCCGAACGGGCCGTCGGGGGCGCGGAGCTGGAGCCAGGTCGGGTCGAGGTGGTCGCGGTGCCAGGTCGCCGGCCCCGCCAGGCCCGCTTCGGTGTCGGTGAACTGCTGCCACGCCAGCCACAGGCCGTGCAGGCGGGCGATGGCCTCGGGGTGCTCGCGCCACTCGAAGCACCACGGGCGGCCGGTGGTGATCTCCCGCCCGTAGACCGGCAGCAGGAGCCGCTCCACCCAGGTTCCGAGGGCCGCGAGTTCCTCCTCGTACGCCGTCCCGGCCAGCGCCAGGATGAAGATCGAGGACGGCCCCTCCGGCTCCGCCGGACCGCCATCGGTGCTGGTCGGTTCGGCCTCGCCAGGGCCCTCTTCGGCGTCCTCGCCGGAGAGGCGGGCGATGGTTTCGCCCTGCCGCTGGGCCTCGGTGACGAGCCGGTTCACGGTGGAGACCAGGTCGTTCAGGTCGTGGTCCGCGACACGGACCGGCTCGTTCGGGAGTGGTTCGGACATCGACAGCCCTCACTTTGCGTAGATCGGAAGGGTGTTGGGCTGCCGATGGTCCGGAGAAATCCCGGTTTGCCCCGGCCGGGAACCCCGGTGTAGAAGCCGGGGTTCACCCCGCCCCGTGGGCGCAGTGGCCCAGGGGCGGGGCGAGCCGCTCGACCGCGCGGGCCGCCTGCTGGGGGACGACGCCGTTGCCGAGCGCGGTGAGCTGCGCGGGACGCCCCAGCCCGGAGGTGTCGGTGACCCAGCCCGGTGGGAGGCCCTGCATCCACTCCACAAACCGCGGGCTCAGACGGCCCGCGCCATCGGTCGGCGCCGGTGCCGGACGGGTGGCGTTCTCCCATCGGGCGACGGCGGAGGCGTAGGGCCCCCACCGCTGTCCGTCCCGGCGAACAGCGGCAGGACCACCGCCGACAGCGGCGGCCGGAACCCCTTCCCGCCCGCCGCCCCGGAGTGCCCGTGTCCGTAGCCCTGGGCGTCGGGAGCAGCCGGGCCGCCGCCGAGGGCAATGTCAGATCGCCGTTGCCGTGCCGCTGGTTCGGCGACCCCTTGATCCCGTCCGACGCCTTCGGAGTCGGCAGGAGCCACTCCACCTCGTCCGCGAGATTCGGACCGTGCCCACCTTGCTTCCGTTTCACCGGGTGCTGGCTCCCGCCGTTCTTCCCGATATTGCTCGTCGGCGTCTTCAACAGCGGCGTGGCGGGGCCAGGCGGTGAGGAAGATCCGCTCGCGGCGGTGGGGTGCTCCGATGTCGGAGGCTCGAAGCACGCGCCAGCGCGCATCGAACCCGAGGTCGGCCAGGGAGCCGAGTACGGCACCGAGTGCCCGCACAGCAGGCTGGCCTGCATGGTTTCCCAGACACCACGGGCAGGGTTCCAGCTCGCCAGAGGCGGGGGCGGCGGGGGAGGTGAGGAGCCCCCGGACATTCTCGATCACCACCAGACAGGGTCGGAGGATGTTGATGGCGCGGGCGACGTGGTGCCACAGACCGGACCGGGTGCCCGCGGACAGCCCGGCCCGGCGACCGGCGACCGAGACGTCTTTGACAGGGGAAACCGGCCGTCAGGACGCACACCCCCGGAACGGTCGCCCAGTTCACCGTCGAGATGTCGCCGAGGTTCGGTACCCCGGGCCAGTGCCGGGCCAGGATCTTCGACGCCCCCGGGTCGGTGTCGGCGTGCCAGGCGAGCCGGCCGCCGAGGACCGTCTGGACGCCCAGGTCCAGGCCGCCGTACCCGGAGCACAGGCTCCCGATCAGCCGCCCGCCCGGCGGCGGCAGGTGTTCAGCGGGCATGGCGCTGCGCCGACGGGGGCGGGAGGAAGGCCCAGGTTCCCGGGATGCCACGGTGTTCGGGGCGGGCCGGGGGCACCGGCTGGGTCGAGCGGCTGAGCGCGGCGGTGACCTGGGGCGCGGGCCGGCCGATCGTGTCCGCCGCGGTCCGCAGCTCCAGGGCGACGGAGTCCAGGTTCTCCCGTGACAGTTCCAGGTGGTGGCGGAGCAGGCGGAAGGTCGCGTTGGTGTTCGCGGCCGGGAGGGTTTCGGCGCGGTGGTGGAGCTGGCCGAGCTGGCTGTACGCGCGGGTGAAGTTCGCCACCGCCTGCCCCGCGTGCTCGGCGGCGGCGGTGCAGCCCTGGACGACCGTTCCCTGTTCGGGCCCGGGGCTGCCGAGAGCGTTCCGGTGCATGACGTGGCCGGCCAGATCGTTGACCAGACCGTTCAGCGCGGTGAGTTCCTGGGACGCGGTGACCAGGTCCGGGAGACCAGCGAGGGAGCCCGGGACGGTGATCTCCTCGCCGAGTTCCTCGGCCTCGTCGGCCAGCGCGTACAGCTCGTCCCTCTCCAGGGCAGCCCGTCCGGTGAAGTCGTTCATGCAGGGCTCCGTCGGGACGTACGGGCAGGGACAGCGGGGACCGGAGCGGCGGCCGGAGTCGGCGCCGAGGTACGGCGGGGGCGGCTGCGGGCACGGGCCGCTTCCGCCCGGCCGGGCGACGACCTCGCCGCAGGCGGGTTCTCGGGTACGGGGCCGGTGCGGGCGGTGTGCCACCGCCGGCGGGCCTCGTCGAGCGGGCCGAGGGCGTGCAGGGCGTGCCCGATCAGCCGCCCCGCTGGTACGGATGCGTCGTCGGCCAGGGCCCGGATCTGCCGGGCGGACTCGGCCGCCGTACGGACCAGGGCAGTGGCAAGGACCTGTTCGCCGAAGTGCTCTGCGGACCCGGCCAGTGCCAGGGGGTCGCAGACCGCGAGGACCCGTTCGGCGTCGAGGTCACCGCTGGTGAGGGCGCCGCGCCGCTGGACCTCCCACAGCACGGTGAGCTGGTCGACGGGTTCGCCCCGGTGGTGCAGGGCCCCGAGCGCCCGGTAGAGCTGCTGATGCCCCGGGTCCGCGAAGTCGCCCGGCCGCAGCCAGCCGACGACCGCGTCGAGCTGGTCCGGACTGGCGGTGAGGCAGGCCAGCAGGAACTCCTCGTCCGCGAGGAGATCCCCGTCCGCCACCACGGTCGCCCGGGGCACCGGTTCCGGTTGGGTCGGGAGTGGGACGGGGCGGGGGTCGGTGCCCCAGCGGCGTGCGAGGTCCGCCAGCACGGTGGCGAGGGCGTCGGCCCGGAGGAGGGTTTCGTCGGTGCCGCCGCGGACGGTGTCGGCGCGGGCGGCCTGGTGGAGCCGGACGGCGTGCTCGGCGACCGTGCGGTGGATGGCGCCCTCCAGCACCATCCGCCCGTACACCACCGCGTGTTCCGGGCGGGGGCAGGCGGCGACGAGCTGATGCGCGTACGAGGCCGTCACGCCCCGGGTCCGGGTGCCGGCCTCGGTCACCGCGTCCGCGACCCACGACACTGGCACCGCCCCGACCGCCGCCGTGCTCCCCGGATGGCCGCGCTCCCGCAGGGCGAGGGCAGAGGCGTAGAGGGCCTGGTGGGCGGGCCGGTAGAAGTGCTCGGGCCGCAGCCACGGGGAGAGCCGTTCGAGCTGGCCGGGGTCGAGGAACACGGCGCCGAGCACGGCCTGCTCGGCCCGCACCAGCGGGTTCACTCCGGGCCTCGGCGGGAGCGGAGGGTGGTGATGGCCTGCTGTGCGTCGGTGAGATCGGCGGCGTACCGGTCCAGGTCAGCGGCGAACACGGGGTCATCGACTCGTAGGGACAGGATGGGGGTGGTGAGCCACCACTTGCCGCTGCGGCGGACGACGGGGGCGTCACCCAGCGGGCCGGAACGGTCGGAAGAAGGGGAGGGCACGAGGACTCCAGAGGGCGGAGAGAACGGGAAGGGCGGGTGCGGGGAGTCCGTCTGCACCGGCCGGAGAAGGAGAAGAGGGTCATGCGGCGGGTCCGAGGTCGTGGCGGCCGAGGGTCTTGGCGAGGGCGCGCTCGGTGATCGCGGCCGTCGCCGCAGCGGAGGCCGCGCCGTGGCGGGCGGCGTCCGGCTCCTTGTACCAGGGCTTCAGGTCGAGGAGGGCGGGGCGGATGCCGGTGGCCAGCAGCAGGGCCGAGCCCTTCGGGAGCGCGCGGATCGCGTCTGCGGGCAGCACCCGTTCCTGCCGCATCGACACCGACGTCGACTTGCCCGACTCGCTCGTGGACACCGACACCGTGCGGACATCGTGGTCACCGACGAGACGCGAAAGCTTGTCGGCGAAGTCCGCGTCATCGATACCGGAGCCGATCAGCTTGACCGTCGCCGCGGACCACAGCGCGTCCATGCCGCTCTCGCCCCAGACCCGGACCCCCTGCCGGTAGGACTGGAGGATCGTCACCGGGATCACGCCCCGGGACCCCAGGTGGGAGTAGAGGTCGGGCAAGTCCTGGATCTTGCACACGTTCGCCGCCTCGTCCAGGATCGCGAGCAGGCAGGGGTCGAGGCGTCCGCCGTCGCGCTCGGCCTGGATGACCGCCGCCCGCATCACCGCGTCGGCCGCCGCAGCGATGATTGCCGAAGCGGAGCCGCCGCCGTCCTTCGACAGCAGGAACAGCGTGTCGCGGCGGGTGGCGAACGCGTCCGGGCGGAACTCGGCGATCTTCTCCGACCGGCGGGGCGGGGTGACCCAGGCGGCGATCTCCGGGTCGAGGAGGCAGCTCGCGTACTGACGGGCGGTCTCGTAGATGCCGTCGCGGGTTTCGACGGCACCGGCCACGGTGCCCTGGAGCTGCGCGGCGACCGCGTCGAGCCCCGCGTCGTGAAGGAGATCGACCGGGGTGCGGTCGGCGGGCGAGGCGAGCCAGGCCAGCACGTCGGTGATCGGCCGCCCGTCGTTCGCCGCCGCCAGGAACAGAGCGGTCAACGTGTTCGCCGCAGCGGTGGACCAGAAGTCCCCCGCAGACGACTCATCCACCGAGGCGGTGACGAAGTGCCCGGCCAGCCGCCGTGCCCCGGCGAGATCGTGGGCGTCGGCGAGGACGTCCCACCACATCTCCCGGGGTGCGTGGGCGATCTGCTGCGGGTCCAGCGTCCACACCGTCCCCACCTCGGCCCGCGCCGTCGCGGTGGCGGTGAACGCGTCGTTCGCGGCCTTGTTCGATGTCAGCAAAACCGGACCGGGCGCCCGCAGGATCGCCGGGATCGCCAGACCGCTGGTCTTCCCGGAACGCGGGGCCATGATCGCCAGCAGCACGTCCTCCCACGAGGACCGCACCTCCGCCCGTCCCGGCTTCAGGGTGCCGAGGAGGACACCCCTGTCGTTGGGCGCCACGTCCTTCGGGGCCGTGCCTTTCAGACTCGGCCGCAGCCCGATCGCCTTCGCCACGCCCTCCTTCGGCAGCAGCGCGGACAGGTCTCGGGCAGTTGCCAGGCCGCTGGTGCTGCCACACCAGCGCAGCCAGAGCTTCGCGCCGAAGAACCCGCCGGTGAACAGGACGAGGGCGGGCAGGACCCGGCACCCGGCGATGAGCGCCGCCTCGGGCAGGCCCGGCCACACCTCCTCGGGCCGGATCAGGGCGGCGGCGGGATCGTAGGGGACCCAGGCCCCGGTGCCGACGAGGAGGTTGGCGAGGTTACCGAACAGCCATGTCAGGAACCCGGCCCCCATAGCGAGCGCGGCTGCGCCGAGCATCAGATAGAGGAGGAAGTCGGTCCCGGTGGTGGCCGAGGGCGGACGAGAAGAAGACACAGAGCAGTCCCAGACGGAGCAGGCGGACGGGCGGCGGGGCGGGGATGGCCCGGGGCTCTGGTGACCACGAACACGACGAACTCCTTCAGTGACGGCGGGAGGCGGAGGAGGGCGGGGCGGTGGCGGACGGGCGGCTCGCCGCAGGTACGGTCTGCTCCGGAACGGCGGGCGCGCGGGTGGTCGCGGCGGGTGAGGTGGCGGTGGCCGCCGCGCTCCGGTCGGCCCGGCTGGTGCGGACCTCCGTCAGCACGGCCCGGTACGCCGCCTCGGAGACGAGCGACGGGTCGAGTTCCGCGTCGAACCCGGCGGCCCGCAGAAGAACCGTGGCGCGGGTGGACCGCCTCTTCTCCTCCTCGACGCCGAGCCCTTCGGGTAGCTCGTGCCACACATACAGCGGCGGCACCGAGTTCTCCACGAACCCGCACTCCCGCAGCACCTGGTGGGCAAGGGAATCGGTGGCGTCGGCAATGACCTCGCTGCTCAGGGGCTTGCGGTAGATCGCGGCAGCGGTGCCGGACTCCTCATGACGGAAGGACACGCAGGAACCTTTCAGCAGAAAACGGGGTGGTCACCGGGCCCGGCGCTGGTCCGGGACGGCGGACGCTGTCCGGGCGGTCGGGGTGGCGGGCGAGGGGGAGACGGTCCGGCCGGTGAGGGAGGGGGACTGGGCGCGGGCGGCTTCCTGCAGCGCCGGTCCCTGGCCGGTGGTCAGGGCATGGAGGGTGTCGACCTCGGAGAACAGCGGTACAGCGGTTAACGCTAAGTCGGTGATCATGGGCATCTAGCACAGCCGATCGGCCTGGCTGGAGTAGAAGCCTCTTGGCATCCTGGGCCGGGCCGGCCCAGGATCGGATGCCGTTGCCCCATGGCCGAGGCGTGCCGTTTGCCGGGGTCGGGTCGTTGACCGGTATGAGCGCCCCGTCCGGGGCGCGAGACCATGCGAGGGACCGCTGTCGGTGCACGGGGTGACGACGTGCGGGGCAGTGAATCCCGTTTCGGGAAGGACATTCATGACTGACGCGCTGCGGGTGGGCGAGGTACTTCGTCTTGGTGAGTCTTTGCAGGGTGGTGCCTACACCCTGACGCTGCGTGACCACGGGAACCTGGAGCTCACCGAGCCGGACGGCAGTGCCGTGTGGTCGACCGAGACCTGGGACCGGGGGGTGCGTGTGGCCGTGCTCCAGGACGACGGCAACTTCGTCCTCTACGACGGGGACGACACCGCGGTGTGGGCCACCGACACCAACGGCCGGGACGGCGAGCGGCTGGTGGTGCAGGCCGACCGCAACGTCGTCCTGTACGCCAAGGATGGGTCCCCGCTGTGGGCGTCCGGAACCAACACCGACCACCCGCTCGAAGCCCCGTCAACCAGGGCCGGCCACGCCTGAGACACGCACCCGCACATCCCGCTACGTGAACCGGACCCCGCCAGTCCGAACTCGACTGAGCCCCGCTGTCCGCGGGGCTCAGTCCTGTTTCGGGCCCATCCCGCCGCGCCGTGGCGGAGTGTCGTATGGCTCTGGGCGACGATCGTTGCGCATGGTGATTCTCATAAATGACCGGTTGTGAGAACCGTTCTTGCTGGTCGGCGCCGAGCACGTTTGCCCAGACCGGTTCTCGCAGAACCCCTCTCACAACCGGTGAGTTCTGCGAAGCCGTCCTGAGGGACGCGGCCGGGGGAGCCGCGACCTGCGGAAACCGGCTTAGCGTTACTGGCTGTTCCGTTGGTCCCCGACGCCGGGTGTCTGCCGTGGCGGCGAGTTCGGTCTGGAGGTCGCCCAGGTGCTCAGCAGCGGCGGCCAGTTGGTGCCAGGGCCGGTAGGCCGGATCGCTCTCGGCCATCGACAGCATCAGGGATTGGGCGTGGTCCCCGACGGCCCAGAGGACGGAGGCTGCCTGACCCAGCGCTCCGTGATCGGGGTCGAAGAACGGTCGCACCTCGGCGGCGATCGCGCTCGTCTCGTCGGCCTCCAGCAGACGGTCGGTCAAGGAGGCCAGGGCGTTGTTGGCGAGTCCGGCGGCGTTGGTGGCCGGGGACGGGACGGTGGTCATGCTTGTACCTCCTGGTCAGCGGGAACGGGGGGCGGAACGGCCTGGAGCGGGATCGGGGTTCACAGCGGGCTGGGCTTCACCGGAGGGCGGGGCCGCAGCCCTGGCCGGTGCGGTGGCGTAGTAGTCGGTGACCTGGGCCCGCCACGCCGGGGCGGCAGCCGGCTGGCCCTCGCCCAGGGCCCGCAGTTCGGTGGTGGTGCCGTCGAGGCCCTCGCCGAGGGCGAAGAGGGTCGCGGCGGCGGTCTCGAACCGGTCGGCCAGCTCCCAGCCCTCGTCGGTCCCGGGCTCCCGGGCCTGGTCGACCGCCGCCTCGAAGAACTCCGACAGCCGCACCAGGACCCCGTCGACCGGGTCCAGGACGTGCTCGGTGATGTCTGCGGCCTTGGCCGGGGACTCGGCGCCGTTGAGCCGGTCGGTCAGCCGCAGGAGCTGCTGCCCGAGAATGCGCAGTCCGCTCGGATCGGAGGGGGTGGTGAGCCGGTCGGTGTCGAGGGTGGGGTCGAGGTCGACCCGGAAGCCGGCGGCGGTGAGCATCTTCGCCGCCGAGGTGGCCTGCCGGTTCTCGTACTCCCGGCCCATGTCCCAGTGCAGCCGGTACTGCCGGGAGACCAGGCCGTGGTCGTTGATGAACCCGGCATGCCGCAGCATCTCCACGGCCAGGACGCCGTGCTCGGCCCGCCGGAAACCGCCCTGGGGGATGGCGGCGACGTTGCCGCCCCACTCACGGACGATCACCACATGCGGCTGCTCGGACTCGGACATCAAGGGCTCCAGAGGGTGAGGGGCGGGGATCAGAAGTGGGGGTTCTCGGTGGGCCGGTCCGTCCCGGTGGCGGCGGCCAGCAGCTCCGGCAGATCGGCCGGGCTGGCCTCGCGCTGGTCGATCCACCAACCGGCACGTGTCACCGGCCGCACCGCGTCCTCCAGCTCCGCCCACTCCGCCTCGCTGGTGGTGCCCTCGGTGACGAGGGCGGCGTACGCGGCGGTGACGAGCTGATGGCGGCACCGCGCACCCCAGGCGACCGCGCGCTCGCCGCCCTCCAGCGGCGGCATCCGGAACTCCACCTCCCACCCCCGCGCTGCCTCCGCCTCGGCGGCCCGCTGCCCGGCCAGCCAGGACGCGGTGGCCTCGGCGTCCTGCGTGCGGGTGGCCTGCCAGCAGTCGGTGCAGTCCCGCCCGGCCAGCCACCGGGCGTACCCCGCCCGCTGATCAGCCGGACGGGCGGACAGGTCGGCATCGACGCTGTGCCCGCAGGCATGCTCGACGGGCCAGATGGTCTTCACAGCCATGAAGGGACTCCTCGAAGAGGGAAGTGGATACGAGGGGCGCAGGCCGGCGTGTACGGGCCGGATGCCCGCCGGGGCGGGGCAGGGGTGATGAGGATCAGCCCCGGGTGCCGGTTTGGCCAGGCCGCGATATTCCGCTAGACGCCGACGTGGGCAGGGTGGCCAGGACCATTAGGCTGATGATGATCTTGGTCTGTAGCGTGGAGGCCGACACGGCGCAGTCCGCGCCGGTGCGCATCGCATGACGACCAGGAGGGGTTCCGCATGGCTATCGAATCGGGCAAGTGGGAGATGACCAGCAGTGACAACTACGGCGAGTATCTGAAGGCCGTGGGCGTCGGCATGATCCAGCGGAACCTGGCCGAGAAGGCCACTCCCACCGAGGAGCTCACGACCGGCGACGGACCCTGGGAGCTGTCCCACACGACTCAGCTCAAGGTCTGGAAGGTGACGTTCACTCTCGGCGAGCCCTTCGATCAGGTGTCGGAGGACGGACGCACCGCGAAGTCGGTGTTCGCCAAGGACGGGGACAAGCTGATCCTGGTCCAGAAGATCGGGGGCGATCAGAGCCAGGTGATCAGGGACTACAGCCCGACCGGAATGACGGTCACCTATGCCGCCAAAGGCATAACGGCCACCCGCGTGTTCAAGCGCCTCTGAAACCTTTCGCGCACCACAGCATGCCGACACGCCCGGGGCCAGGACCGTGACGACGGCGGCCAGGCCATGTCCGCCGGCCGAGAGCCCTCGGCCGGCAGCAACCTGGGCGGCAACCCCTCCGCCCGGGGCAACGGGAACCGGGTGGGAAGAGCAACGTCCCGATCCAGAACGGACTTCCCAAACCCGCCGGCAACAGCACCGTCTGTGCTCCCCTGTCTGCGGTCCGCCCTCCCGGCACCAGCTGCACCAAGGGCGAATCAGCGCGCCCCCGGCCGCTGGTGACGTGCGATGGGAACGGCCGCCGGGACGGTGCTGGTCGGAGCCGGGGCAGGCCCGGGGAGGAGCCCGGCGTGGGGTGAGCGGGAGCGGGCGGCCTCGGCCCGGAGCGCCCGGGAGGCTTCTGGGCCCGGGACTGCGAGCGGCTGGGCGGCCTGGGCGATCTCGACCAGGGCGCCCGCGTTCTCGTTCCAGGTCAGGGCGTAGTGCCAGCCCTCGGCGTCGCACAGGCCGTCGGAGACGGCGTCCCAGTCGGCCAGCACCTTCTCCCCGGCCTCGATCGAGGCCGCCAGACGGATGAACGGGCTCGTCCACGGTCAGCGCTCCCCGTCCCGGCTGGAACGGTGCCGGGTGCGGCGGGTGCTGGGCTGGGTGCCGAAGGCGTCGGCGCCGAGATGAACGCGGCCGTGACCGGAGTTGGCCGTGCAGGTGTCGAGGTAGAGCCGTACGAGCTTGCCGATGGCTCGGCGGAGGCGGCGTCGGAACACCGGGGTAACGCTCCTTGTATAGAGGAGGAGTGAAGGCGGGGCCACCGGCCGAGGACGAGCAGCCCCGCCGGAAGAGGGCGGGTCAGGCAGCCATCCGGGCGTCCGTGTCGAACAGCGTCCGCTCGGCCGGGTGGAGGAGGTGCTGGGTGATGAAGCTCCGGCCCGCGACCTTCCACAGACCACGCCCCTTGGTGAGCGCCGATACGGCCTGGGTCTCGACGCCGGTGAGGCCGAGGAGGGCGGCGGCGGAGGCGAGCTGGTCGGCTTCCTGCCGGTAGATGATCCGCGTCGAGCAGTCCGTGAGGAGGCCCTCGGCGAGGGCGCGGCTCCGGGAGCCTGCCTCGCCCGCGGTCAGCAGATCGGACA
The DNA here is from genome assembly GCF_040299965.1 of Streptomyces sp. NPDC000594. Classification (NCBI taxonomy): domain Bacteria; kingdom Bacillati; phylum Actinomycetota; class Actinomycetes; order Kitasatosporales; family Streptomycetaceae; genus Streptomyces; species Streptomyces sp. NPDC000594. The sequence goes on from NZ_JBEPCY010000010.1 coordinate 140,909, forward strand.
GCCGGTGGATGACCATGACATTGGCGATGCCCAGACCCCGGGACAGCTTCCACTGGGACTGCATCCGCTCCAGCAGGGCGACATGCCGCATCACCCGCCACGCCTCGTCGTAGATCACCCAGCGGCGCCCGGCGGTGGGGTCGGAGATCGCCGCCTCCATCCACGCCGACGCACACGTCATCGCCAGCACCAGCCCCGTGTCGTCGCCGGTGCCGCCGAGCCGGGACAGGTCGATCGACAGCATCGGCGCCGACGGATCGAACCGCACGGTCGACGGGGCGTCGAACATGCCGCCGAGGTCACCGTGGATCATGCGGCGCAGGGCGTGGGCGAGATCCTCGGCAGCCCGCCCGAGCCGCCCCGACGACTCGCCGGTCGCGGCGTCGAGATGCTGGGGCGAGCCGAGAACGAAGGCGACATCGCCGAGCAACGGCGTCGTCCCTGTCTGCTGCGTGTACGCGACGACCTGGTCGAGCGCGATGTCCAGAGCGGTGTGCTCCATCGGGTGCAGCTCCCGGCGGAGCACTGTCTTCGCCAGCGAACCGAGGAGGAGAAGACGCCGTTTACGGACCTCGGTCGTCCAGTCCTCGTCGCTGATCCCGTACGGCTTCTCCGGCGCGTCCAGCGGGTTCAGCCGGCCGGGGAGACCGGGCCCCAGCGCGATGGTCTGCCCGCCCAGCTCTCGCGCGACGACCGTCCACTCGCCCTTCGGGTCACAGGGGACGTAGATCCGGTAGCCGAAGGCGGTGGCCCGCAGGGCGAGGGATTTGGCGAGGGCGGACTTGCCCATGCCGATGATCCCGGCCAGCAGGATGTTCGGGTTGGTGAATCCCTCCAGCCGCCCGTAGAGGGCGAACGGGTCGTAGCAGAAGCTGGCTTCGGCGTGGACGTCTTGGCCGACGTACATCCCCTGCGCGCCGAGGCCGCCCTCGGCGAGGAAGGGGTACGCGCCGCTGGCGACGGCGGTCGTCATCCGGTGGGCGGGGAGCTTGAGGTGTCCGCCCCGGGCGGAAGCCGGACCGGGGCGGCCAGCGGCCGGATAGGTGGGCTGGAGTTCGGGGTCCGGTCCGCTGGTGGCCCTGACTGTGTCGGGGCGGGTGGCGTGGCGGGCCTTGGCCTGCGCGGCGGTGAACTCGGCCTTCGACCGCCGGGAGGAGCGGCGGTCGGTGCGGTGGGGGGTGAACAGCGGGCTGGCGGTGGCCCGGGGACGTACAGGCATCGGTGGGTGCTCCAGGTCAGAGGCGGTCGGGGCCGGTGAAGGGGGCCCGTAGTTCGGCGGGGGTGTGGGTGTGGCGGACCCGTACGGACATCCGCAGGTGGCGCCCGCACACTGGCAGCCGGGGACGGCACCCGCTGCGGACGAGGAACCGGTCGGCGTCGGTGGCGGGGGCGCGGTGCCAGGCGGCGTGCAGGTGCTCGGCCGCCTGCCACAGCCGCACCCGCGCCGCCTTCAGGACTTCGCCCCCGGCGCGGTCGATGGGGGTGGTGCGGGTGGTGTGGGCGTCGAGGAGGGCGTAGAGGGCGAGGCAGTGCTGGTGCAGGGCGTCCAGTTCCGGGCGGGTGGCGGCGAGCGGGCCGTCGGGGACGGTGATCGCCCGGTGGAAATCGAGGGCTTCGGTGGCGAACGCCAGGTCGGTCGGCATCGGCTTCTCGGTCCCCGGGTCACGGCCGGGCGAGCGGCAGGGCGGCGTTGGTGAATGCCTCGGCCTGCTGCCAGGTCAGCGGACGCAGATCGACCAGCGCAGCGACGGCCGCGGTCTCGATCGCCGCGCAGGCGGAGTTGAGCTGGTCGGGGGTGTCGGCGGAGACGGTCACGAGCCCGGTGAGGGCGACATCGGCGTGGCCGGCGATGAGTTCGCGTTCGCGGTTCTTGATGTCCGCGTACTCGACGTTGTCCTCCTCGGAGTCGACCTGGCCCTTGCGCTGCCGCTCCGCCGCGTCCGCGATGACCGTCGCCTTCTTCCGCTGCACGTCCTTGAGCGCCGCGTCCAGGCCCTTCGGCGCGTAGGTCAGGGAAAGGGTGCGGCGGACGCCGGAGGTGAACAGGAGCTGGTGCAGGAAGCCCGCACCGGTTTCGATCCGGGGCCAGTTCTCGATCCAGAACGTGGCGTGGTGGCCAGTGTCGGTCTCGATCCGGTCCGCCTTCTCCACCAGGACCACCGGCCCGGCGGCGGCGGGGTCGGCCTGGGGCCGGTCGGTGTCCGACCACTGGTCGAGGGCCGCGCCCGCCTTCGGGTCGTAGGCGGTGCGGATCACGGCCGCGATCTCGCCCGCGGTCAGCCACCCGCCCGGGGTGAGACCGGCGTTGCGCACCGACTGGTCGAACGTGCCGGTGAGTTGGGTCAGTACGGAGAATGCCCCGGTGAGTCCGCCGCCGGCCTGGTTGATCAGACGGCGGGCGGCCTTCAGATCGAGGGCGATGGCGACGTAGCTCTCGTGCGGGGCGGCGGCCGGACCGGCAGCGGTCAGGAGATCGGTGTAGACGGGCCCGGCGAGATGGGTGTCCGGGTTCCCGTGCTCGGACCAGTACCGCTGGAGCGCGTCACCAGAGTCCGGGACCGTCCGCTCCAGCACCTGCACCCGGGCGATGTGCCCGGTCCGGGACAGCGCTGCCAGGGTCCGGCCCCACCCGGCGACGTTGTGGTTCTGCGCGGCCGGGTCGAGCAGCGCGAACGCCCGCGAGGAGACCCGGACCACGGCGGTCAGGGTGCCCTGGTGCGGGTCGTGCACGGCGCCGGTACGGCGGTCGGGGGAAGTGACCACCCGCAGCGAGGCGGCCGTGCCCGGAAGATGGAGCAGACCCTCCCGCCGGGGCCGGGACGAGGGCCGGGTCAGCCACACGAGCTGCCCCTTCGCCCGCCGGGTCGCGTAGCGGAGGGCGATCGGGGCCCAGTCGGCGAGCGACCGTCCCCGGTAGCGGACGAACACGGCCACGAGGATCACGGTCCACAGGGGGATGAGCTTCAGCGCGCCGGGGACGCCCGTGGACATGAGGACGGCGAGGAGGAGCAGGCCGGTCAGGGAGACGGCGACGAGCTGCGGTGCGGTCAGCCCGAGCAGGATGCCCCGGCGGGAGCGGTGGGGGAACTTCACCGTGGCCGGAGCCGGGGAAGCGGAGACGTCAGGGTGCATGGGTGGTGTCGTCCTTCAAGAAGATGAGGGGGTGCCCCCTGGGGGCGGACGGGTGGGTCCGCCCCCAGGGGTGCCGGTCAGCCGGTCAGGACCGGGGGTCCGAGCCGCCCAGACCGGTGGGCGGCTTCGGGTAGACCCACCGGGCCGGGGTCGTACCGCCCTGCGGACTCAGCCCCGGCGGAGCCGGCGGGGGCGTGGTCGGCGGTGTGGACACCGCCTGGGCCACGGGCGGAGGACCGGTCGGTGCCCCTGCGGGCGCTGGGCCTGGCGCGGTCGCCGAGCCGCTCGGGCTGGTGGTTCCCGGACCAGCGGGTGCGGGGCCCGAGGCAGCCGTGTCGGAGACGGGTGCGGCAGCGGTGCCGGTGGGTGCCGGTGTGCTGGTCGCTCCGGTCGCTGTCCCGGTCGTCCCGGTGGCTCCTGCGGATGATCCGCCGGTCACACCGCCGGTGCCGGTGGGCTGGCCAGGGCGCTGGATGAGCGGTTTGCCGCGGTCGCCGTCGGTGCGGGGGCGGCGGATGAGGGGCTGGCCCTTGTCGCCGGTGGCGTTCGGGTCCTCGCCGAACCGGAAGGTGGTCTGCGGCGGCTCGTCCCCGCTGATCCCCTCCGGCGAGGTGCTGCCTCCGGCCGGGTTGATCCCGGCGGCGACACCCCCGGCGCCCTGGCCAGGGACCTTCGCCGGACCCTGCGGAGCAGGCATACCCGTGCCCGCCTGCATGGCGAGCTGGCCTGCGGTCTTCGCCGCCCCGGCCGCGACCGTGACCCCGGCGACGCCGGTGCGGTGCAGATCGTCCTGCCCGCCGCCGTCGGCAGCCCAGTGCACGAACTTGTAGGTCGCGTACGGGCACAGCAGCACCAGAACCATGATCACGATTCCGGCCATGGCGTCCGACAGCGCGCCGAGACCGTCGGCCGGGTCGGTCTTGCCCATGGCGGAGACGCCGAGGAGGAACACGATCGTCATCAGCAGCTTGGAGACGATCAGGGAGCTGGTGGCCTCGATCCAGCCGCGCCGCCAGCGGCGGGCGACCTCCCAGCCGCCACCGGCCCCGGCGAACACCGCCAGAGTGACCAGGATGAGGATGCCGACCTTCCGGGCGACCATGACGGCCCAGTAGAGGAAGGCGCCGATGGTGGCGCCGAGGGCGACGATCGCGGGGATGCCCCAGCCGAGCCCGTACATCGCCCCGTAGGAATTGACCTTGACGACACGGCGGATCGCGTCGTCGACCGAGGAGTTCGCCGCCTTGAACAAGCCGGCGGACAGGGCGTCCACGATGGTGAGGGCGATGGTGGTGCAGGCGATGGCGGCGAAGGCGAAGAACACCCCGGCGACCGTGCCGGTCACGGCCTGGAACAGGGCCCGCTCATCCCGCCGCCACGCAGCCCGTATGAGCTGCAGGCAGAACGTGCCGACGATCATGACCAGGCCGATCGGGAGCAGCAGCTCGTAGTTCTCGCGGAACCAGGTCGCGTTGAGGTCGACGGCGGTGGTCTTGTCCACGGCCTGCGCGGCGAGGTCGGCAGCGGCCTGGGCCATCTCGCCCATGGACTTGGCGATCCAGGCGCCGATGCCGTCCGTGATGGCCTGGCCGGTCGAACTCGCCACGCCGCCGACGGCGTCGCAGACCGTGTTCATCAGGGGCAGATCACATGCTGAAGGCATGGTTCACCTCCTTTCGTACGAGGTGGTCACGGGGCGGTGGTGGGCAGGACGGCCGCGAGGCGGCACGCCTTGTCGGGGCGGCACTGGACGGCGAGGGTCGAGGACCGGGGCTCGGCCCCGGTGCCCTTGTCGGAGCCGGTCCAGGCGATCGACTGACGGCCGGTGACCGTGACCGCGTAGATGTACGCGTCGGTGATCGCCCCCGGATCGGCGGCGAGCGCGGACTTGAACGCCTGCGGGAAGTGCCCCTCGCCGACCGTCGCGGTCGCGTACTGGGCCTGGTCGCCCATCCGGTACCACAGCACCGGATCCGGCACCAAGTCCGACACGGACGCCCAGTCCGCGTACTTCTTCTCGCTGGTCATCCACTTCTTGAGCCCGGCGATGTGCTCGGGCTGGGAGAGGCGGCGGGTGTCGTACGACCACAGCACCTTCGCGGCGGACTTGGCGAACTCCACCGGATCGGACGTGTTCACGGGCGCCGCCACCTGGCCCCCTTTCGGGACCTTCACCGGGGCCGGAGCCGGCGGAGCCAACTGCCGCGTCTCCGGCACCGAGCCCTGCTCGGCGGTGGTAGGGGTGTCCTCACGGGTGAGGAAGGCGACCAGACCAGCGACCCCGGTCAGCAGCGCCAGCACCACGGCCACGATCAGGGACCGGTGCAACACCGACGACCCCGGACCCGGTACCAGAGAACCCCTCGGGCTGCGATGGAAGGAACGTTTCTTCTCGTGTGTGGGCATCAGTTGACCTGGGTGCCCATCGCGGAGAAGAAACTGACGATGCCGTTCGCCGCGCCCAGCAGCAGCGCGCACCCGGCGGCGACGACGGTGCCCTTCTTGCCGTTCGCCTCCGCCTGGTGCCCGCCGGAGTGGTGGCCCCAGGCCCACACCAGCGCCGACACCGCGAGCGCCCCGACCACCGCGATGATCCCGAAGAGGTTGATCGAGCTGATGACGTCCTTCAGGACGTCCAGACCGGGCAGACCGCCGTCCGCAGGCTTGATACCGGGGTTGAAGGCCAGGAACTGACCTGACTGGCTGAGATTCACCACAAGACTCCTGTTTCAGGGCATACGAATGCCCGGGAGGAAGAGGGAGGGGGAGGTGGACGCGGGGGCGTCAGACGATGCGGCGGACGGCGAGGATGTCCGGCCGCCACTCCGCGAGGGTGGCGATCTTGACGACGTCGCCGGTGCGCGGGGAGTGCAGGATCAGACCCGAGCCGATAGCAAGGCCGACGTGCTCCGGGACCTGGGCCGTGCCCCGGGTGAACAGAAGGTCACCCGGCCTGATCGACCCGACGCCGACCGGCTTGCCCTCCTTGACCTGGGTGTACGTGGTCCGGGTCAGGGAGACGCCGCCGGCCTTGTAGGCCATCTGCATCAGGGACGAGCAGTCGCACCGCCCCATCGGGTCTTGCCCCTGCGGATCGGCACAGGTGCCGCCCCACTGGTACGGGGTGCCCAGGGCACCGAGACCCCAGCGGATCGCCGTCTGTACCGACTTCGGTGCGTCGGACGGGATCTCGTACCCCTTCGGCAGTACCCCGGCCGGGATCGGACCGAACTCCGACCCATCACCACCAGGACCACAACCAGCAGGAGTGCCTGGGGTGTCGCCGCCCTCGGTGAGGGTGGGGGTGATGGCCTTCTGCAGCGCGGTCGCCAGCGGCTCCCACTTCGCGTACGCGTCCGGGAAACCGGAGAGCTGCACCGCCTGCGCGGCCTGGGTCACGGTCATCGACTCCCAGCCCGAGACCTTGAGCAGCCCTTCGTAGAACTTGGTCGAGGCGTACACCGGGTCCCGGACCTGCTCCGGGGTGCCCCAGCCCATCGACGGCCGCTGCTGGAACAGCCCCAGCGAGTCCCGGTCCCCGTAGTCGAGGTTGCGGAGGCCGGACTCCTGGAGGGCGGTGGCGAGCGCGACGATCTGCCCGCGGACGGGGACCTTCATCGCCACCCCGGTGGCCTGGATCGTCCGCGCGTGCGGAATCTGTTCCTTCGGACTGGTCAGGCCCGGCACCGAAACGCCGCCGCCGTCCCCGCCGTTCAGGATCGACTCCACCTGCGCGGCGACCGCCCCTGTATCCACCCCCTGTGCACCGGTGTCGCAGGTTGCCTGTGCGTTGGTGGCGCCGACCAGGGCGACGGCGACCGGGGCGATCAGCAGCAGTGGGGCCAGCGCGACCCCGCCCGCGATCACCGCGACCTTCTTCACGACCGCCCCGTCGAACGAGGCGAGGGGCGTATCTGAACATGCCGCATTGACGGCTCCTTGCGTGTAGGCCGCCCGGCCCCGGCTTTCTCGTCGAAAAGGTCACCGGGAGGCGGGCGGGTCAAAGAAGAAAGAGAAGAAGAGGGCGGGGAAGGTGTCCGGGAGCGGCTAACTCCCGGACACCGGGCCCGTCATTCAGAAGCGGCAGCAAGCCGCCCTCGTAATCTCACCCGCCACACAGGAAAAGCCCCTCCGCGATAGACCTGCGCCCTCGTCTCCTGGACGGGGCAGCACGCAACAGCACAGCTCAACCGGCCCCAGGTCAGGGCCCGGAGCGGCGAACACGAGGGGGACTGTAGGAGGGAAATCCGGCCGCACCAAACGACCCCGGAAACCCGGATCACGTCATTGGGTACGGCCGGGAAAGACGGCTACTGTTCGCGGCACCGCTCACCCCGGACAGGGCGTTTGAGCGGGCCGCGCCCGCATGCACTCAGGAATCCAGCGGGCGTGCTGCCGTCTTTCCCGAAGGAGAAACCGCCGTGCCGTACACGCTGCACCGAGGCGACGCGCTCACCGTCCTGAAGACCCTGCCCGACGAGTCCGTCGACGCCGTCATCACCGATCCGCCGTACAACTCCGGCGGCCGGACATCCTCGGAGCGCACCGCCCGAACCGCGCGGGCGAAGTACACGAGCGGGGACGCCGGCCACGACCTGGCGAACTTCCCTGGTGAGAACCGCGACCAGCGCTCGTACCGGGCGTGGCTGACCGACCTGCTCACCGAGTCGTACCGGGCCGCCCGCGAGCACGCGGTCGTGATGGTGTTCACGGACTGGCGCCAGGAGCCGACGACCTCGGACGCGCTGCAAATGGCGGGCTGGACCTGGTCCGGCACCATCCCCTGGATCAAGCCCGCGTCCCGGCCAAGGAAGGGCGGCCCGAAGCAGGACTCGGAGTTCATCCTCTGGGGCGTCAAGGGCACTCTCGACAAGACCCGGGACCTCTACCTCCCCGGCCACTACGTCGCCTCCCAGCCCCGCAAGGACCGGGTCCACATCACTCAGAAGCCGGTCGAGGTGATGCGCCGCTCGTCCAGGTCGCCCGCCCCGGCGGCACCGTCCTTGACCCCTTCACCGGCTCCGGCTCCACCGGGGTGGCCGCGCTGCGGGAGGGCCGGAGCTTCGTCGGGATCGAGCTGTCCGACCACTACGCCGCCGTCGCCGAGCAGCGGCTGCGCGAGGCCGTCCTCACCCGGGACGACGTCGACCTCGCCGGACCGGAGCAGTGAGACCTGCCGGGCCGGAGCCGACTGGTCCCAGACGCCACAGGGCGGCCGACGCATCGACTTGATGCTCCGGCCGCCCTACTTCGTGTCCGTCAGGTCGTCTCGAACGCCCTGCGGATCAGCGGCACCATCTTCTCCAGGTCTCCCGCCGAGCTGATCCGGACCTCCAGGTCCCCCGTCCCCAGATGGCCTATGCCGCGCACGTCACGCGAGAAGCCGTCCTCCAGCGCGACGGTGGTCGGGTCCACCTTGAGATAGACCAGGATCGCCTGCTGCTTCGAACGGAAGATCACGCACGCCACATTCACCATCCGCCGGTAGACGATGTAGTGCCGCGTCGGCACCGTATCCACCTCACCTGAGGCAGTCAGCAGCTCGTGCAGTTCCCCATACAGATCCCGGAGAGAAACGGGCACCATGTTGTCGACAGCCGCCTCCACCGGCACCGCGCCCTCGGTACCGGACGGTCTCGCGGACTCCCGAGTGCGTCTCGACGGGCTGGTCCCGGAGGCCCCCTGGGCGGACTCGACCAGCATCAGGCTCAGTAGCCCGCCCTCGAAGACCCGGTAGCGCACCAGATCGATCCGCTGGCGCAGATCGTGCACCGCGATCCGGTCATGGTGTGAGAAGTCGGCGGCGATGCAGACCATCCGAGGGCTGCGCCAGTCGATCTCCCCGGCCGCTTCGTCCCCGAGCTTCTCCCGGACCAGGGCCTCGAACTCGTGACGGCTGCTCTTCAGCCACGACAGATAGGAGACCGCCTGGGACATGACCCCGTGGTCGGACCCTTTCTTGTACTCGATTACAACCGGCGTGTTGTTCTCGTCCAGCCCCAGCGAGTCGATTCGTCCCCGGTGCCATGGCCCCGTCGCGTACTCCGATGCCAGGAACCGGATCCCCAGCATCGCCTCCATACCGGCCTCGACCCTGCGCTGCAGCTCCACCTCCAGCGACACCGTCGAACCCCGCACCTCCACATCTCGGCCATCCGCACCCAGCCGGAACAGCTTCAGATCACCCACACGAACCTCCAGCCCATCAGCAGATCGACTGGGCAGAGAATCCACCCGGGCCAGCGGATATTCCGCTGTTATGGAAGCGTGATCAAGTGGCCGGTGTGTCCGGGGCCGGGAGGCCGAGGATCTCGCTCACCGGGCGCCCCCAGGTGGCCCATCGCTGCAGGGCTGCCCGGTCAATCAAGTGGATACCTTGCTCCTCGGCAAACCGCCGACCCTGCCTTGCGAACCCGCCGTTGGTCACTGCGATCACGATGTCCGCCTTGTGGACTGGCCGGGCCGTCCCGTTGAGGCCGTGCAGTGCCCCGTTGCCCATAGACCGGCCGGATGTACCCACGTGTTTGCACTGCACCACCACCCGCTGACCGGAAGGTGAGACCGCTATTACATCGGCTCCCATGTCTCCCGGCCCTCCCGTGCGGCGCTCGATGGCGTGGCCATCCCGCTCCAGCAGCCAAGCCGTGAGTTCCTCGAACTCTTGGTGGTGCAGGTAGTCGACCTGTTCAAGGGACCGGCTCCGGGAGGTCGCTCTGTAGGTGCGGCACTCGGCGTTGAACACCAGGAGTCGGTGAACCTCGCCCCGCTCCTCCCGCAGGATTCGGTCCACTCCCTTCCTCACCTCCTCGGCCTTGCCGTACAGCAGCGCCGCCTCGTCCAGGAGCTGTTCCCCAGTAGCGTTATCGGCGGAGTACCTATCGGGGTCGCCCGAAGCCTCGACAAACTGCTCATGGATCTCGCGGGCCTCGCTGGCAAGAGCACCGAGGTGGTCCGTGGCCTCGTCGAGCCGTGTTGCCGTCAGACCGATGAGCTGCTGCCAGTCCTCTCGCATGGGGACCCAGAAGTCCTTGGCGGTGTGATCTCCGAAGGCCCGGCTGTGCGCGTACTTCTGTTCAGCTCCCACCTCCTCCTGCCACCGCTCGACAGCTCCAACGACGGCCCAGGCGAACGCCTCCTCCTGAGCCCAGAGGTAGGCCGCCAGCAGAGCATCCTGGCTTGCCGCAGCGAGCCCCTCCTGCATCATCCTGGCCAAACCGGGATTTGCGTAGCGGGGGAGGGCTATGAGGGACGAAGGGTTATCGATCACCGGGATAGGTTACTCAGTGGTACTGACAAGGCACCCACTCGCACCCAGGCGCCGGGCAGCGCCTTCCCCTGGATCTTGCCTCGCACTGACTGAGGACTTGGCGTTGGCGGAACCGGCCAAACGCCTTTGTGAGGCGGATAGTGGAAGTCGTCACACCCAGGGGTGGCCAAGGGGTGGCCGGATGCCTCTGGACTGTGCAGCACACCCCAGCGGAGCCCGGCACGCCACACATGCTCTGATCAGGCAAAACGCGGACCGCAGGGCACGGTCTAGAACCGGGCAGCACGATCTCTAACGTGCTCGTCATGCGTAGGTCTCGGGTTTGAGGTTGGGCCGTGTGGTGTGGTCATGGGCGACCAGCCCTGTTGACTGCCTCGGCCAACCCCTGTGCCCCATTGAGGAGCAGATCATCCAGTAGGTTGAGGATGTCTGAACGGCGTGAGGCGGAGCTCGCTTGGGTGTACGCGCGGATCAGTATCTCGCCGATGCGGTGTGCGTCGGCTGCCGCACGGGTGGAGATGTCCCCGGAATCAGTGCCGTGCTCTTCGATGAAGCGGCGGACGCACAGCAGGATCAGATCGTCGACCCGGTCGGCTGCCTGTTCCAGAGTGATCAACAACTGGGGGAGGGCATGGCTGAAGGCGGGCGAAGCCATGAGATCGGTAAGTGGCTTCCGGAACGGGCGAAGGCGTTCGCCCCGTAGGGTTGAAGCTGTTGTGGCAGCTACTACCTTACGTACTTGCTCGTTCGGGTCGTGGAAGAACTGGCTGAGTGCTTCGTGAGCCAACGCGAGGTCGCCGGCGCTGGGAAGCCTCTGGGCACACAGTTCAGCGGCCCCTTGGCGCTGTGCGCTGTCGTCACCTGTGAGGACCGCTTGCAACAGGTCCGGTATGTCCCACTGCATCGCCCCCAGTGCTGCGAGGGATCCACCCCAGCGCCGCACCGCTTCGTTGGTGGAGGACAGCATTCGCTGGATCACTGGCTTCGCCATGGAAGGATCTTCGTAGCCCATGGCCACTGTCAGGCGTACCACGTGCCGAGTGGCCAGCAGGGCATCATCCGCTGTGACGAGCACGTGGAACGCCGCAGTCGCTTGAGTACCGGCGTGACGCATGGCGGCGAGGAGGACATGGGCGGCGCAGGCACGGACCGCAGGGGACGGGTCGGAGGCCATGCGGTGCAGATGAGGGACCACCAAAGCGGTGCGCGAGCCATCCGAGTCGTGGAAAAGGAGACTGCCCAAGATCTCGGCAGAGATCCCGCGTACGGTGTTGATGCCGACTGCGTATAGATCGAGGTCGCTGCTCAACTCGCGGGATTCATCGCCCAGGAGGTCAGAGCGGAGAGCTCGGTCGAGGATCATTTCGACCAGATCAATTGGTGTGGTTGCCGCGTATTTCTGGAGCGGCCAGCCGAGCCAACGGTCATGCTCCGGCACCCCCAGGCTGGCGAGATGCCGTACTGCGGCGAAGACCGGCGCCGGGTCGCTGAGCTTTTCGGCCTTACCGAGTCCTTGGAGAAGGGACGCGCCGTATTCGGGGTGAATGCTGACGTCGAAGTGCAGAGCGAGGTGTGCGAAGCGTTCAGGGTCTTCGATTGCATGGCTTTCCAGCACATGGCGCTGCTCCAGGGCACCGCCAGTGAGGGTCAGCCAGTTGGTTCGGTCCACGTTGTGTTTCCGCACGGCCCGTAGCCACTGGGCATCGTTCATCTTCCGCGCGGCTTCTTCGGCGATGGGAGGAGCGACGAATCCTCCGGTGAGTTCCTTCGGCTCTTCTGGTTGGCGTGCGTCGCCATGACGACGGCGGAGCTCCCCGAGGCGCCGGGCCCCTCGCTCGGAGAGCTTTTCCTCGGGCAACGCTGACAGGAGAACGAATTCGTCCGAGGGAGAGAGCTCCTCCTTGGGAGGAAGCCGGAGGTGGAGCACGGCATCCTCAAGCCGACGGAGGGTTTCATTGGGGAGGAATGGGCTTACGGAGTGGATGACCTGGCGTGCACTCCAGACACCGGGGTGCGAGTACCCGGCCAGTAGGCGGTGCCGGCCTTCGAGCAACAGCTCGGCCGACCAAAGGGCTAGGGACTCTCCTGCGGCGTCCAGGGACTGGTAAAGCAGCCACTGTGCTGTGTCGTACGGGACGGCCGCCAGTTTCTCCAGCAGAGGGCGGAGTTGGGACGGAGAGTCAAGGGCACTGGCTCGCAGTGCCGCAGTCGCACCGTTGAGCAGAGCAGAGTCCAATGCTCTGTCTTCCTGGTTCGGCAAGCGGAAGGGGAAGTGGCCATCGCTGATAGGCCAGCCGGTTCGTGCAGGATGAGCGGTCGCTTCCATGACCAGTAGAAGAACGGGCAGCAGACGGGTGCAGAAGGATGCGGGAGCACCGGTGGAGGCGTGCTCCACCAAGCGCAGGGCGAAGTGTTCCTTGCTGAGGAGAGCGATGACCCTTCGGTGATTGTCGAGTTGTAGAGCGTCCGGTCGTTCGGAGAGATGGGCGACGAGCAGTTCGACTGCCCACTCCGGCTGCTGCTTGCCGAGGTCGTGCACGGAGATCCAGAGGCCGCGCTCGTAGGGGGCGTACTGCCCGGTCCGTACCGCGCTCAGGATCAGGTCGAAGAGCGGTCTGCTGTGCCCGACCTGGGCGAAATGAGTGACTCTGAATAGCCATGTTAGGTAATCCGGATGCATAGTGTGGGGCGCGAGAAGTTCAGCCACTCGATTGGGATGTGTCTTGACGGCGCCCTCCATGATCCGGAGCGCCCACGCACACTCCTGCGGATCGTGCCCGCCCAGCCAGTCCTCGATCACCCCATCATTATCGGCGCAGCGGAACCAGTCGGTGCAGCTGAGGGTGTGCACCAGTCGGTCCAGGTAGGCGGGCCGGGTCGCCAGCACTCGTGCCACGGCGTCCCACTCCTCGGCTGTTGGCGCGTCCAGGGCGCCGAGCAGCGCGAGTGTCGCCTCCTTGATGTGGTAGCGGACGTCCTGGCACAACAGCAGAGCCTCGATCTCCTCAACAAACCGCTCGGGATCCAACTCCCGCAAATGGCTGAGGATCTGGCGAACCTGGCTGCGTCGGAAGAGTTCCTGTTCGCTGCCAGTGAGAAAGGCGACCAGGGTCTCGTTGCGGTGCATCCAGCCGCGTGCGAATGCGTAGTCGAAGAAGCTCTCGTGGAAGAAGGCGATCCGCTGGCCGTCACGCACCAGTACGTGCTCCGACACCAAAGTGTCCCTACTGACAGAAAGCCCATCGCCGTCGAGGACGGTGTGAGGGACTGACAACTGCTGTCGACGGCTGATGGCCTCGGCGACAGTGGAGACCGTCTCCTGGAATCGTGCGCCTGGATTGCGGCCCTGGCATTGCCTCTCCTTATGATTCCAGAAGGAATCGAAGAGCTGCTGGGTGGTGCGGAAAGTGAGTGCTCCTTCCTTACCTGCAACCTGGGCGAGCAATACCAGATGCAGAGGAGATCGCAGCTGCCGCCGCTGATCAGGGCCGACGTCGGCGGCATCGAGCCCCATGGCGGTGATGGCTGAGTCGATCTGTTCGTTGTCGAGCTCCCCGACGGCTACGTGGGTGCAGCGTTCCGGATCGGTGAGCTGCCGGATGCGGTGGTCGTGCTCGGCGTCGAATTTCCGGCAGGCGAGGATGATCCGCATGGTGGGATAGGCACTCGCCTCACGCACCAGATCGGCAACTGCGTCGAAGGTGTTCGGGATACGCCCGGAAATCACGCTGACGGCATCGAGCTGGTCCACGATCAGGACAGACGGCCGCCCGTTCGCCAAGGCGGCGAGCGCGCTGACGGGCGATGTGGTCAGGCCGATGCGCTCGCCCAGCTCGGTCGTGGTGGAGAAGGTACCCAGACGGTCGAGCCGGAACGCCAGCACCCGAGTTTCCTCGGTATTGAGACCGGTAAACGCCTGGTGCAGCACTGCACTCTTGCCGCCCCCGGCAGCGCCTGTGAGAAGGGTGAGCTGAGGGTCATCGGCCGCTCGCTCCGTCAACAGGGCAGCCTCCGGGCGGGAAATGACAGGCTGGAGGAGATCCCGTTCGGCGCTCGCTGCCCAGCGCTGGGTGGCCTCGCTTACCGCGTCGGCCACGGCCCCGCCGTCCAGCAGACGCACGCGCCGCAGCCTGTACTCCGGAAGCCGGGCCGTGATGGCCGCAGCATCGAGACGGGTACCCAGGGAGTCGTTGAGGAGATCGCCCAGACCGAGGGCCGCGAGCCGGCCCGGGGAACCGGCCATTACTTGCTCGGCGAGGGTGGCATTGATTGCGACGATGTCCTGCTCGTCGTGGCACCTCACCCACAGAGAGCGAAGCATCTGCCATGCCGTTTTCGGAGAGCCGTAGATCTTCGGAGAAGAGAGCTGTCGGAAGGGCTTTTGGAGCTCGTCGGTCAGCCAGTAATGAACGAAGGAGTCATAGTCGTTGCACCGGCGGGCCCGGTCGCTGAGTTCTTGCAGTGGCTGCGCGGGCACCGTAGAGACGAAGTGGAAGTCGTGGTCGAGCTCAGCATGGGTGCGGAGATGTCGCCAGATCTTCTTCTCGTCGAGGGAAGAGATACTCCAGCTATTGGAGTTCTTATTCTGTCTCTTGGCCTGATGGACCTCGGTTCGGCCATTTTTTCGGTAGGTGAACTCGACGCCCTCCCCGAGGATTCCGTCCGGTTCGAGGGTGATCGACTCGGCCTGGCCGAGTAGGACATAGAGGGCGTGCCTGATCGTCCACGCACCCTCGTAGCGGTTGCCGAACTTGTCCGCTTCGCCAGCTGGCCTCGGTGCCACCGGACCCCCTTGCTGCTGGATGGCTCCCCATCCTCGCCCTGTGCGTGATGTGCAGAAGGCCACCGTACTCCGCGCCCCTGACAGTGGTGTGGTTGAAGCTTCCGCTGCTCAGCGCCAGCTCTCGGGGACCCCTGCCAGAGGCTTTCGGCGGCTGCGAGTGTGTTGCGTGGATGATTGGCGAATCCGGTGGGGCGGATCCCATACGGAGAAAGTCCGGTCAGGCCAAACTGTTGTCGTTCCGGCTGAATAGGGGCTCTGTTCGTTGGATCCCTGGAGGACAGTTATGGGCCTGTTGCAAAAGCATCGCGGCGAGGTTGGACGGTTCTATGCTGCCCGGCATGACGCAGGGAAGCCCTTGGTCATGGGGGCGTGGCTCGTTGCGACGGAAGACGATCAGGTGGCTTCTGCCGTCGTCGATCTTTACGGCGGCATGCCCAAGCCGTCGTCCTCAAGGGCTGGGGCTGTGATTGAGGTACTGACCAGCAGCGACCGTGTGATGGTGCTGCTGGAGGAGGTATCCGTCGCTTTCCGCATGGTGGCGGCTGGCGTGGACGAGTCGCTCCACGCCTGTGATGGTGACCGGTTTGTAGAACCCGCAGCGAAGCGCGGAACGGCTTGTGGCTGCCCTCCGAGCCTGAGTGACCGCAGGGCGGCAGCGCTGGCGGGGCGGGGGCCTTCTCCGGAGGTGCGGTTGGGGTTCCGGCTGGCCGGCCGTCCTGGGCTGGGGGTGTTCTCGCTCGTCTCGACATCGTGGGAGTTCGCGGCGGAGCAGCCCGAGCTGGCCGACGCTCTGCGGCGGGCAGGGGCCCCGCTCCTGTGCGCGTTGGTCTACGAGCGGGTCGACTTCGTCACCCGGTCCGGGGTACCGGTGAGCTACCGGAGGCCGAGGGTGGAGATCGGCGGTGCGCGTGTCCTCTCGCCGGCCGGGATGTGCCTCGCCGTGTGACGGACGGCCGACGGTTGGCCGGTTGCCGGGGCATCCGCCGGTAAATGGGTGGCGTGGGTCGGCGGGGCGGGTCTAGTCTTCATCCCGTTCCGCCGGGAAGGCTGGTTGCCCCCGGTCCGGTTGTCGGTTCGTCGAGGAAGCAGGAGGTGAGGACAGTGATGACGGTCACGGTCTCGGGCGCTGCCCGCACTCAGGAGTTCATCGTTCCCACCTCTGTGGTCTCCGGCTGACACCCACACACTTCCGCGCGCCGCCGTGCGCGCCCGCCGGGGCCACCCTTCGAAGGGTTTTCCCGTCTTGTCCAGCGATCCGCTGAACCTGTCTTCTTCTGCTGCCTCCGCTCAGGTCGAGGCTGCTCTCACCCCGTACGGCTGGGACGACGGCTGGGCCGACGCGTTCACCCCGTACGCCGCCCAGGGACTGATCCCCGGCCGGGTCGTCCGTGTCGACCGAGGGCTGTGCGATGTCCTCACCCCCGAGGGCATCGTGCGCGCCGACACCGCGTTCGTCGTGCCTCATGACCCGATGAAGGTCGTGTGCACCGGTGACTGGGTCGCCGTCGACCCGGCCGGCGGTGATCCCCGGTATGTCCGGACGTTGCTGCCGCGCCGGACCGCCTTCGTGCGGTCGACCTCGTCCAAGCGTTCCGAGGGCCAGGTCCTGGCCACTAACATCGACAACATCGTCATCTGTGTGTCGCTCGCGGTCGAACTCGACCTCGGGCGGATCGAGCGGTTCCTCGCCCTCGCGATGTCCAGCTCGAACGGTGATGCACTGCTGCATACGTCGGCACCCTCCTGGGAGAGCGGTGCCCACCCCCTGGTGGTGCTCACCAAGAGCGATCTGATTCCCGACCCGGTCGGGCTCTCCTATCTCGTCCAGGATGTGGAGACCGCCGCGCCGGGTGCCACCGTGATCGCCGTCAGCTCGGTCACCGGCGACGGCATGGACACCCTGCGCGCGGTGGTCGGCCAGGGGACGGCCGTGCTGCTCGGGGTCTCCGGCGCGGGCAAGTCGACCCTGGCCAATGCCCTCATGGGGCAGGAGGTGATGGAGGTCGGCGCGACCCGGGAGATCGACGGGAAGGGCCGGCACACCACCACGACCCGGAATCTGCTGCCGCTGCCCGGCGGGGGAGTCCTCATCGACACCCCCGGGCTGCGCGGGGTCGGCCTCTACGACGCCGGGGCCGGGGTCGGTCTGGCGTTCGCGGAGATCGAGGAGCTGGCCGCCGGGTGCCGGTTCCACGACTGTGCCCATGAGACCGAGCCGGGGTGTGCCGTCGTCGTCGCGGTCGAGGACGGGACCCTGCCGGTGCGCCGGCTGGAGAGCTACCGCAAGCTGCTCCGGGAGAACCAGTACATCGTCGCCAAGACCGATGCCCGGGTACGGTCCGAGCTGCGCAGGGAGTGGCGGCGCAAGGGCGCGGAGGGTCGTGCCGCCGGTGCCGTCAAGCGCGGTCTGCCGCTCTGATCCCCGTACCGGCGAGGACACCCCCTCGCACCGGGCGCACCGGGCCTCCCGCGGCCCCGCTCCGTGACCCCGGCGGCCCCGCCCGTGCTCCGGCACGGTGCGGGGCCCCGGGGGCGGGGCCTACAGCTCCAGACCCCAGCTGTGGATCTTCTTCGGGTGGATTCTGATCAGCTCCTCGCTGAAGTGCGGCCCCAGGGTGTGCGGACCCGTCAGCAGCTCCGCCACCCCCCGGATGTCCACGCCCCGCACCCGCCACGGCCGGACGCTCACGATGTCGTCCACCACCAGCGCCACCTTGGGATTGGCCCGCAGATTGCGCCACTTCTTGGTGGTGCCGAGCGCGTACCCGCCGATCAGGACGGTTCCGTCCGGCTGGGGGAAGAAACCGACCGGGTTCGCCTGGGGCTGACCCGATGGATCGACGGTGGCCAGCCGCCCCAGTCGCTGGGACGCGAGATAGGCGCGCTCGGCCTCGGTGAATTCGCTCATGCACGCAGCTTCACACCCACCCGGGCGTCCCGACCACAAATGGCCCAGTGGCACATGGGAAAGAGGTCGGAGCTCTGTCACAGTGCACCCATACCCGGGCGCCACGGGTGGCCCGGGGCCGACCCCGACCGTAGTCGATCGCGGAGGAGCACCCCCATGGCCCTGCCCGGACGATTAGTCGCCACCCTGGTGACGACGGTGAGTCTCACCCTCCTCGGTGCCGTGGGCACCACCCTGCCCGCCCACGCCGCCCCCCAGCGGACGGCCGAGGCCGAAACCGCCCCGCACCGCCCGCTGTGGACCGGGACCTGGGCCACCGCCCCCTCGCACGCCGTCCCCGCCCTCCCCGGCACCTCCATCCGCAATGTCGTCCACACCAGCGTCGGCGGCCACGCGGCCCGTATCCGCGTCACCAACCGGCTGGGCACCGCGCCGCTGCGGATCGGCGCGCTCACCGTCGCCCTCCAGACGCCCGGCGCGCCCAGAAGCCCCGCCGCCGTCCCCGGCTCGCTCAGACCCGCCACCTTCCGGGGCGCCGCCTCCGTCACCGTGCCCCCCGGCCGTGACCTGCTCTCCGACCCCGTGCGGCTGCGGGTCCCGGCCGCCGCCAATCTGCTGGTCACCCTCTACACACCCGAGGACTCCGGCCCCGCGACCCAGCACCGTTCCGCGCTCCAGACCAACTTCCTCGCCCGGGGCGCCGACCACACCGCCGACGAGACCGGCACCCCCTACACCCTCACCACCACCTCCTGGCACTACCTCGCCGGAGTCGATGTCGCCGGCTCCGGCGCCCGGGGCAGTGTGGTGGCCCTCGGCGACTCCATCACCGACGGCTCCGGCTCCACCAGCGGCGCCAACCGCCGCTGGCCCGACCGGCTCGCCGCCCGGCTGCACGCGCTGCCACCGCACCGCAGACTCGGGGTGCTCAACGCCGGGATCGCGGGCAACCGGCTCCTCCTCGACGGCACAGGCCCCAGCGTGCTCGCCCGCTTCGACGCCGATGTGCTCTCCCGTGCCGGTGTGCGCGCCGTGATCGTGATGATCGGCATCAATGACATCAAGGGCACCCCCGCCCAGACCGATCCGGCCGCCTTCACCGACGCCTACCGGAGCCTGGTCGCCCGCGCCCACGACCGGGGCGTCCGGGTCATCGGCGGCACCATCGCCCCCTACGCGGGCCACTCCGGCTACACCGAGGCCCGGGAGGCGGTGCGCCAGTCCGTGAACCGGTTCATCCGCGACGGTGAGGTCTTCGACGGGGTCGCCGACTTCGACGCCGCCGTCCGCGACCCCGGGCAGCCCAACCGCATCCTGCCCGCCTATGACCCGGGCGACCACCTGCACTTCAACGACGCCGGGCTCCAGGCCATGGCCGACGCCGTGGACCTCGCCGGGCTGGGAGTCCGCACCCCCCAGGGCGCCGGGCGCTGACCCGGGCCGGGGACGGGGCCAGGGCCGGTGCGGCGTGCCCGGGAGCCGGCCGGGTCCCGGGCGGCACCGCTCAGCCGGGCAGCCCCCAGGACGGCGCGGGCGCGTTCGGCTCCACCGGCCGGATCCGCAGCGGTGGACGGTCGCCCACCCGGGTGATCAGCGCCGTCCCGCCCCGGGCGAGCCGCAGCCGGACCGTCCCGTCGCCGATCTCCTCGTACCGGATCGGACGGCCCCGCCCGTCCCGGATCTCCAGCGGCCCCTCGATCCCGTGCCGCACCGCACAGGGCGCCCCCGCCTCGCTCCGCAGCCGGATCCAGCGGGTGCGCCCCCCTTCCCGTACCGCACTCAGCAGAAACGCCCCCTGGGTCCGGAAGTCGTGCACCACCAGATCCCGCCAGACGGCCGGCAGCGCCGGAAACACCCTGATCACCCCACCCCAGGACTGGCAGACCATGTCATGCAGCGACTGGGAGGCCGAGAGCGGCGTCTCGATCACCGGACCCGACTCCTTGTAGAGGGTGTTCGGCTGGATGAAACGCGTCATCAGCTGCTCCAGATAGCGCAGCGCGTCCTCGCCCTTCCCCAGCAGCGCCGAGATGGAGGCCGCCCCGGTGAAGGTGTAGCCCTGGAGCGCCCCCTCGAAGCCCACCCAGCGCTTCAGCGACCGCTCGATCAGCTCCCGCTCCTCGGCCGTGCGCCCGGTGACCTCGTACAGCGGATAGATCGCGAGCAGATGCGAGTAGTGCCGGTGCGACTTGGCGAAGGGGACCCCGGCGCCGATCATGAAGCCATGGGCGTCCACCGGATAGGGCGTCAGCCGGGCCAGCACCTCCCGCCAGCGGTCCGCCAGCGGGTCGGCCACCCCCAGGATCCCGGCGGATTCCAGGAGCGTACGGCAGCCCCAGCGCAGCAGCATCAGGTCGTAGTTGCAGTCCGGCGCGTCCACGCCGTACTCCGGTGAGAAGGTCTTCGGCAGATGGAGCCGCCCGTCCGGGCCGGGCGTCAGGAAGTGCAGATAGTAGGTGACCGCCCGGCGCAGCAGCGGGAAGAGGGTGTCCCGCAGGATCGATTCATCCATGGTGTGGCGGTACGAGAGCCACACATTGTGCAGCGCCCAGACGAGGTTGCCCACCTCGGGCGTGGGCGGGTTCCGGCCGGGGATGCCCACCCCGTACCCCTCGCCGGACGCGGTGGCGCCCCCGTTGACCAGCCGGGTGTCGGTGGTACGGGGGATGCCCGAGGAGTCCGCCCGGTAGGCGGGGGCCACCTCGGCGGTCAGCTGGTCGCGGAACTCGCTCAGCGCCCGGGTGACGGCGTCCAGCTCCAGATGGTTGGAGCCGTGGATCAGCCAGTACTCCAGCTGGACGTTGAGGTTCCACCAGGTGTTGGGCCAGGGCGTGGGCTCCAGCCAGGGCCCGCAGGTCGCCATGACCGGGGCGTCCCGCCGCGCCGCCGACGCCACCTTGTACAGCTGGATCCAGTGGAAGCGCTGGAGCCGGGCGTCCGGCAGCGAGAGAAAGCTCTTGCGGTAGTAGCGGTCCCACCAGACCCGGTGCGGGACGACCAGCACGTCGTACGGGACCGCCGAGGCACGCCGTACCGACCGCAGCGCCCGCTCGCGCGCCGTGGCCCGGGGGAAGGAGTGCGCCACCGCGACATGGAGGACGCGCCGGCCCGAGCGGGTGGTGCGCTCCCGCCAGGCGGTGACATGCTCGCCCCCGGCGAGCAGCGGCTGTACGGCGGCGGACAGTTCGCCGTGCCGTTCCACGGTGGCCGGGGGGTTGGCCCGGTACCCCTCGGGGAGCGGCCGGAAGGCGGCGCGCGGGCTGATCGCCTCGGCCGGGTGGAAGACCCAGCGGAAGGCGCGTTCGCCCGCGTCGGGGGCGATCTCCACGGTGAGCACCGACGCGGTGGTGTGGATGAAGGCGCGCAGCCGCAGGGTCCCGGCGGTGGTGGTGACGGTGCCGGTCAGCTCGGCGCCCTGGAGGCGCAGCCGCCAGTCCACGGCGGTGAGGGTGCCCACCGGCTCCAGGGTGAAGTGGCCGATGGGGAGCCGGGCCAGACCGAAGAGCGAGCCGAACTCGGGGCGGTGGTCCTGGACCTCGGAGTGCTGGACGTTGAAGCGGATCGCGTTCCGTCCGCCGGGCTCGGCGTAGATGCCGGAGCCCAATAGTCCGTTCCCGAGGAACGGGCCCTCGAACCAGGTCCTCGGTATCCGCCGCCACCGGGGATCGGCGTCGTCGAGGACGGTGCGCCAGCTGTCGTGGCCCGCGCTGATCCCGGTGTCCGCGCCGGGGGCGGGGGGTGCCGGGGCGGGCGCGGGGTGCGCCGGCGACACCGGACCGAGGGCGAGGGCGCCGCCCAGCGCCGTGGTGCTCGCGAGGACGGTCCGCCGCGAGGGGTCGTGACGCGAGGGTTCGGGACGCGCGGGGTCGTGCTCGGTGGCGGGCCCCTCCCCGCTCCCGTCCGTACGGTCGTCCGGTCCGGACGGGTCTGCTCCGGCTGCCATGGCGCCTCCCGGTGCTCCGCAGGGCGGAACTATCGATTCATCCGAGCTATCACCTGACGGAAGGTAGGGAGAGGGTCATCGTCCGTCAATACGCGACGAGAGATCCGAGGTATATCTGTGTATATGAATCCCGTTCAGCGGGGCGGGTGGAGTCGGCCCCGATGGCGGCAGGACGCGGGTAGGTGCCCGGCCGGCTGCTCGGCCAGGTGCTCAGCTCCGGACGACCGCGACGAGCCAGGCGCCCACCACCAGCAGCGAGCCCAGCAGCTCCACCAGGGCGCGGGTGCCCCCGCCGCGCATCACCTCGCGGGTGGCGGCCACGGCCTGACCGTGGCCGCCGAGCTGGTGCCGCTCGGTGAGATAGATCCCGCCGAGGAAGCCCGGCACCGCACCCACCACGGGCAGCAGCAGAAAACCGGCCACCGCGCCGCACCCGGCCCAGCGGGCGGTCCGCCGGGTCAGCCCGGTGCCGCGCGCCCGGCGGACGGGCAGCAGCCAGACCACCACCTGATCGATCAGGAGCAGGACGGTGGCGGCGACCAGCAGCACCCAGGCGGCCGTGGTCCGCTCATGCAGCGACCACCACAGCAGCGCCGCCCAGACCAGCCACCGGCCCGGGACCCCGGGGACCAGGGCGCCGGCCAGACCGAGCGCCATCACCAGGCCGATCAGCAGCAGCTGCGCCACGCCCATCTGCCCAGGGTGCCGGAGGGCGGGGGGTGCCGCAGTCGGACGCCACCCGTCCGGGTCGCGGGGCCGGGCCGTTCGTCGGCCGTTCGCCGGGCGCAGGGGGGTGCTACGAGATGATCTGCGGGGTTACGGGGCGGTCCGCCGGTGTCGCGGGGCGGGTGCGCGACGCCCGGGTGGGGCCCGCCGGTGTCACGGGGACGGCTCGCGGGCGACCCAGCCCTTGGCGTACGCGTGCCAGCCCAGTTGCAGCCGGGTCGTCACCCCCGCCAGCTCCATCAGCCCCTTCACCCGGCGCTGTACCGTCCGCAGCCCCAGATCCAGCCGCTTGGCGACCCGGGCGTCCGTCATCCCCGCGAGCAGCAGCGACAGGATCTCCAGATCCGTCGCGTCGGGCCCTGCGGGCAGCTCCTCGTACCCACCGCCACCGGTGGGGCCGGTTCCCGGTCCGCCGGGCGCGAGCCGCAGCGGCAGCGCCTCCCGCCAGACCGTCTCGAAGAGACCCAGCAGCGCGTCCAGCAGACCGCAGCCGTGGACGACCAGTGCGGCGGGTTCGCTGTTCCGCCCGGTCAGCGGGACCATCGCGAGCCTGCGGTCGGCCACGACCAGGGAGCCGGGCACCCGGTCGACCACCCGGAGCCGGACACCCTGCCCGGACCCGGCGGCGGACGGCGGGCCCGCCAGGGTCTCGCGCTCGACGACCACCCGGTGGACCACCCCGGGGCCGACCCGCGCGGCCTCGGCCGATGGGAGCTCCGTGAGCAGCGCGCAGACCTCGTGCACCGCGCCCAGCCGCAGCTGGGCCAGCCGGTTGGCGACCGCGCCCGCGCCGGTCACCACCTCCACCAGATCGTGCACGGCGGGCTCGGGCGCCTCGGCCCGGTACTCCTGCGCCAGCGACGCCGCCGCCAGCTCGGCCCGCTCCAGCTGCCGGCGCTGCTGGGTGAGGAGGGCGCCCAGCGCCACCCCGGGCGGCGCGGCGACCCACCGGTCCTTCCAGGCGGAGGAACGGGAGGCGAGGCCCTGCTGTTCCAGCCGCCGCAGGGCCCGTTCCGTGTCGGTCTCCGGCAGGGCCAGGCGATGCGCCAGATCGGCGACCTCCGCCGCGCCGAGCGCGACGAGCGCGCGATACGCGGACTCCTGACCCGCGTCGAGACCAATCGCTCCCAGCACTTCGGACCCTCCCCTTCATACCTGCCACATCATCCCCCGGACCGGCCGGTGCTCCTCGCCCGGGGGACGGCGGCGCGGGCCGCTCCCCGGGGTCCGGCGGACCATCGTCCACCCGATGACTCTTTCGGGTAACGATGGATCGGGCCGGGGGGATTCGCCGTCCCCCTCCGGTGTGCGCCGGAGCGGGAGATGCCGATGGGGCGCACGCCGGTGAAACTCTCTCAGAGGCCTGATCCCGCCGGGTCCCTGGGCGATTCCGGGGGGTTTCGGCGGCCGGGGGAGCGATGGCCTTCCGCATGATGATCGCACCGCTCGGGCGGTGGTCGTGTCCGGTGCGATCTGTTTCCCGGTGGGGGAGCGGTGGACAATACGCGCATGAGTCAGCAGGGCGAAGACGACTGGTGGAACCGGCTGTACGAGGACCCCGCGCCCGCCAGGGGCCGGGCCGCGCCGGTGGACGGCACCCTGGACCACCATTTCGACTCGGCCGTCCATGTGCTGTCCCCGCCGCCGCCGGAGCCCGCGCCGCCACCGGCCCCCTTATCCACGGCCGTTCCGGCGGCCTGGGCGCTCCCCCTCCTCGACGCGGAACGCTTCCCGCCCACGGTCCCCCCGGCCCGCGCGCCGGAGACGGCACCCCGCCGGCCCTCTGCGGGGGGTGTCCCGGACGCCGTGTCCCCGACCCCGTCCCCGGTGGCCGAGGGCCCGTGGGATGCCGCCGACAGATCGGAACTGTCCTCGCGTACGGCGCCGGGCGCGGATGACCGGCTTTCGGTGACGACCGGCGGCACGGGCCGGCCGGGTACGGTCGCCGACCCTGCGGAAGCCGCGCGTCGCACGAGCGGGACGGAGCCCCGGACGGCCGCCGGATCGCGGGCGAGTGACGTACCGGGGACCGATGCCGGCCCGCCCGCGACCCGTGGCCCGGCCGAGCACCCGGGTGCGCCGTACGGCGCGATGAACCCGACGGGCGCCCGGCGCGACTCCCCCTCGAACACGGACACGGACACGGACACGGACACGGCTGCCCGGCCCGCGCGGGAAGGTGTTCCGGCCGGCGGCCCGGGAGACAGGGAAGCCACGCGGGGCGGTACGGGTGGGGACCAGGGGAAGAGGGAATCGTCCCGGTCCTCGGCGGACGGAGGGGTGTCCGGTGGCGATGCCCGGCTGGCGGCGGGCGGTGACCCGGCCGACCCGGCCCCGTCGGATACGGACGCCTGGCCTGGGCCGGAGGGTGTTCCGGCGGAGGGCCCTCGCGCTGTGGAATCCGCGCGGGGTACGGGTGAGGGGTCATCCCGGGTGACCCCGTCCCCGGAGGCGGGTGTCCCGGGCGGGAGCGGTGACCCGGGTGCTCCGGTCTCGTCGGGTACGGTCGCCCGCCCCGCGCAGGGCGGTACGGGTGGGGGCCAGGGGACGAAGGATTCGTCCCGGTCGTCGGCGGACGTGGGGGTGTCCGGTCCCGATGCCCGGCTGACGGTGGGCGGTGGCACGCCGGGTGCGGCGGGTACGGACGCCCGCCCCGTGCCGGAGGGCCTCGGGGGCGGGGAAGCCGCGCGGGGTACGGGTGAAGGGTCGGGGGCGGGTGTCCCCGACAGGTGTCGTGGGTCGGACCGGCCCGTGCGGGAGGGTGGACCGGCCGAGGGGCCCGGGGGCAAGGGCGGCGGGAGGCCCGGGGACCCGAGCGGAGCGGAGTCCGTGCCGGTCATGGCGTTGGCGCGGGCGCCGTGGGAGCCGCCGGAGGGACGGGCGGTGGCCCGGGTGCCGGAGCGTCCCGCCGTGCCGTTCGGCCCCGTACGGACCTGGCCCGCGCGGGGCCCGGCGGGCGCGGGGCACCTGGGTGACCGGCCGCCGACGTACGAGGCGGAGCCCAGCGTGCTGCCCGCCGCCACCCCAGAGAACCTCACCCGGCTCACCCCCGACACCGTGCTCGACGGCGCCCGGTGCGGATCGTCCGTGCTCCGGGCCGTCTCGATGCGCGGGGACTCCGCCCGCTACCGGGGGGAGCCCCGGCGCGAGGCCCTGCTGACCGCCCGCTTCGGCACGGGCCCCGGCGCCCTGGTGCTGGTCGCCGTCGGCAGTGGCGCCCGGGGCGCCGACGGGGCCCATCTGGCCGCCGCCGACCTCTGCCGCTGGATCGGCGGCGCCGTGGCCCGCAGCCACGCCCGGCTCGCCGAGGACATCGCCCACGGCCGCCGGAGCGACCTCAGGGGCGGGCTGCACCGGCTCACGGACCGGTGCTTCGGCCGGCTGCGGGCGAACGCGAACGCGAACGCCGACGAGCCGGGCCCGGCGCCCGGGGACCACCCGGCGGGGCTGCGCTGTCTGCTGATCCCCGCCGACCCGGACTGCCGCACCCGGGTGTTCTTCGGCGCGGGCCCCGGAGGGCTCCTCCGGCTCCGGGACGGCGCCTGGCACGACCTGGAGCCCACGCCCGCCGAGGGCCCCGAAGGGCCGCCGCCCGGCGAGCCGTTCCGGTTCCGCGCCCTGGCCGCCCGGCCCGGTGACACCCTGCTCCTCTGCGGCCCCGGGTTCGCCGACCCGCTGCGCGGGGAACCCGCCCTCGCCGCCGAGCTGGCCGCCCGCTGGGCCGCCCCCGCCGGACCCCCCGGCCTCGTCCGCTTCCTCGCCGACGCGGGAGTGCGGGTGAAGGGGTACGCGGACGACCGGACCGCCGTCGCCCTCTGGGAGACCTGACCGGGCGGCCCTGACCGGGCGGGCCTGACCCGGCCGTACCGCCCGTACCGCCCCGACCGCCGCGCCCGGGAGGCGGAAGCGTGCCGCCCATGGGTTGATGGGAGCTGCGGCCCGCCCTCCCGCAGAAAGGTTTCTCCGCCATGGCCAAGCAGAATGTCGCGGAGCAGTTCGTGGACCTGCTCGTCCGCGCCGGTGTCCAGCGGCTCTACGGGGTGGTCGGCGACAGCCTCAACCCCGTCGTGGACGCCATCCGCCGGCACTCCGCCATCGACTGGATCCAGGTCCGCCACGAGGAGACCGCCGCCTTCGCCGCCGGGGCCGAGGCCCAGATCACCGGCCGTCTCGCGGCCTGCGCCGGCTCCTGCGGCCCGGGGAACCTCCATCTGATCAACGGGCTGTACGACGCCCATCGCTCCATGGCCCCGGTGCTCGCCCTCGCCTCCCACATCCCCTCCAGCGAGATCGGCCTCGGCTACTTCCAGGAGACCCACCCCGATCAGCTCTTCCGGGAGTGCTCCCACTACAGCGAGCTGATCTCCAACCCCCGCCAGATGCCCCGGCTGCTCCGGACCGCCATCCAGAACGCCATCGGCCTCGGCGGGGTGAGCGTGGTGACGCTCCCCGGTGACATCGCCTCCCAGCCCGCCCCGGAGAAGACCGCCGAGCACGCCCTGGTCACCACCCGGCCCTCGGTCCGCCCCGGCGACGAGGAGATCGACCGCTTCGTCCGGCTGATCGACTCCGCCCGCCGGGTCACCCTCTTCTGCGGCAGCGGCACGGCCGGGGCCCATGCCGAGGTGATGGCCTTCGCCGAACGGCTCAAGGCCCCGGTCGGCCATGCCCTGCGCGGCAAGGAATGGATCCAGTACGACAATCCATACGATGTCGGAATGAGCGGCCTTCTCGGCTATGGCGCCGCCTATGAGGCCACCCATGAATGCGATCTGCTGATCCTGCTGGGCACCGACTTTCCGTACAACGCCTTTCTGCCCGACGATGTGAAAATCGTTCAGGTGGACATCCGGCCGGAACACCTCGGCCGCCGTTCCCGGCTGGATCTGGCGATCTGGGGCGATGTCCGGGAGACCCTGCGCTGTGTCACCCCCCGGGTGCGGCCCCGCAGCGACCGGAAGTTCCTCGACCGGATGCTGAGGAAACACGCCGACGCCCTGGAGGGCGTGATCAAGGCGTACACCCGCAAAGTGGAGAAGCACATCCCGCTGCATCCCGAGTACGTCGCGTCGGTCCTCGACGAACTCGCCGACGACGATGCCGTCTTCACCATTGACACCGGAATGTGCAATGTGTGGGCCGCGCGCTATCTCACCCCCAACGGCCGCCGCCGGATCATCGGTTCCTTCAGCCACGGCTCGATGGCCAACGCCCTGCCGCAGGCCATCGGGGCCCAGTTCACCGACCGCCGGCGCCAGGTGATCTCGATGTCCGGCGACGGCGGATTCACCATGATGATGGGGGACTTCCTCACCCTGGCCCAGTACGATCTCCCGGTGAAGGTGGTGCTCTTCAACAACTCCGCGCTCAGCATGGTCGAGCTGGAGATGCTGGTCGCCGGGCTCCCCTCGTACGGCACCACCAACGTCAACCCGGACTTCGCCGCGGTGGCGCGGGCCGCCGGGGTGCACGCGGTACGGGTGGAGAAGCCCAAGCAGCTCGCCGGAGCGCTGAAGGACGCCTTCCGGCACCGCGGACCCGCCCTGGTCGATGTGGTCACCGACCCCAACGCGCTCTCCATCCCCCCGAAGATCAGCGCCGAGATGGTGACCGGCTTCGCCCTCTCCGCCAGCAAGATCGTGCTGGATGGCGGGGTCGGCCGTATGGTGCAGATGGCCCGCTCCAATCTGCGCAATGTGCCCAGACTCTGAGACGGCGGCAGCCGCCGGGGATGAGCGACCCCTCCGACAAAGGGTGTAGACGCGGTCGGTACGGGAGACCAAAGCGTCCGCTTTCGCCGACGGGCGCCCGGGTGATAGGTATGCGTCCCGCGCCCCGGGGCAATGCTCTCCGTGGAAGCTTTCGATACGCAACGTCAAGCCGGGCCGCGTGTCCGGCGTTCGGGTGGGGATGATGACTGGGCGTCAGGGAGGGGCCGGCAGTGGAGGCCACGGGGGCCACCATGGCGGACACGGCGGAGTCGCGGGGCACGGCGCGACACATCCGGGACAGCGGGCGCAGCGGATGTGTCCGGACGGGACGGCGGAGTACGGCCCGGCACGGGCTCCTGTGCGGACGGGCGGCCCGGGGGCCGGGAGGCACCGCTTCCACCGCCGTCTGGGGCGGGCGGATCTCCACGCGGTCCCCGAGATACGGCGGGAGCTGAGGGAGCTGCTGGGGCAGTGGGGCGGCGGTGACCGTACCGATGTGGCGCAGCTCCTCGCGAGCGAGCTGGTGACCAACGCCCTCGTCCACACCGAGGAGGGAGCGGTGGTCACCGCCACCGTGGCCTCCTCCACCCTCCGGGTCGAGGTAAGGGACTTCATCACCGGGCTGCCGGTGCCGGAGCCGCCCGGCAGACGGCGCCACGATCCGCTGGACACCCATGGCCGGGGGCTCTTCCTGGTGCAGAGTCTCGCCGACGCCTGGGGGATCAGGACCCAGGGCATGGGCAAGGTGGTCTGGTTCGAGATCCACCGGACCGACCGGCCTCTCCCGGAGTACGGCGAAAGGCCGGTCCGCTGACTCGGACCGGCCTTTCATCTGTTCAGGGTGTGCAGGGTGTTGCGGGGTGTGCGGGGTCGGGGGCGCGGGGTCGGAGCAGGGCCGGTCTCAGCCGAACTGCTTCTCCAGGTCCTTCAGTTTGCGCTCCAGCGAGTCCAGGCGCGGCAGCGTCTGGGTGTCGTCCTCGGCGGTGAGGTCGACCGTGATCGGCTCACTTCCGGGGAAGGCCGATCCGGCGAACGGGAGAGAGCTTCGGGGCGGAAGAGGCGTGCGCTCGGTTTCTATGGCAGGCTCCACTGCGGGTGCGGAGCCCTCGGGCAGCGCCTGCGCCGGTACTCCCGACGGGCCCCCTCCCGATCCGCCCACCGCGGTGGCTCCCGCCGGTGCCAGGACCGGCAGATTGGGGTCGCGCAGCACCCGGCCCCGGCCCCAGGCGCGGTGCTGGCGGTTGAGGGCCTTGATCCGGGCCCGGTCCAGCTTCGCCTGCTCGCGGGAGCGCACCTGCGCCTCCTTCTTCGCCTGCCGGTCCTCACGGACCTCCTCGACCGCCTCGTCCAGGGTGCGGACACCCTCCAGCAGCATCAGCGACCAGGCGTTGAAGGTCTCACGGGGGGCGCGCAGCCAGCGGACCACACGGATCTGCGGCAGCGGGCGGGGCACCAGGCCCTGCTCGCGCAGGGCGGCCCGGCGGGTCTGCTTCAGCGCCCGGTCGAAGAGGACGGCCGCCGAGAGCGACATGCCCGCGAAGAAGTGCGGGGCGCCCGCGTGGTCCACACCGCGCGGCGCGTGCACCCAGTTGAACCAGGCCGCCGCACCCGCGAAGGTCCACACCAGCAGACGCGAACCGAGCGCCGCGTCACCGTGGCTGGCCTCCCGCACGGCGAGGACCGAGCAGAACATGGCCGCCCCGTCCAGACCGAACGGCACCAGATACTCCCAGCCCCCGGTGAGGCCGAGATTCTGGCGCCCGAAGCCGACCAGGCCGTGGAAGGAGAGTGCGGCGGCGACCGCCGCACAGCAGAACAGCAGGACATAGGAGGCCGTGGCGTACATGGCTTCCTTGCGCCTGCGCCGTTCCTCGTTGCGTTCCCAGGAGTCCTCCGGCTGGGCCGAAGCGGCGGCGGCCTTCTTGCCCCGCGTGAGCACCACGACCGCCACCAGGATTCCCACAACCATGACGCCGCCGGCCAGCAGCCAACTCAGCGATATGTCTCTCATCTTGGTGTCCCTTGCGTCTGCACCGCGTAAGGCGTTTCGGCCGCCATACTGACCGAAGTCCGGCCGCTCCCAGGGGGTTTTGTGGCAAGAGAACGCCAATGGGGCCATGCGGCATACGGTCAGGCGGATTTCACTCGGACTGCCGTGTGGGCAGTGGGAGTTGCGTACGATTTATATCACCCGGACGCGGGGCGTGACATCCGGAGCGGGGCACCGGTCCCGACCTGGTACCGACCGCCGTGGAGAATGCTCCGCCGGATGCCGTGGCGGCCGCTGACTCGGCCGCTGACTCAGGCGCTGGGAAGCAGCCGGGCCACGCGGTCGGCGTCAGGCGTACGCGGACAGGTGATACAGGTGTCGTCGGGCCGCAGTGTATAGAAAAGACAGCAAGTGGCGCGGGACCGGGTGGGAAGACATTCCCCCTGAGGCCCCGTCAACTCCCGGAAGCCCGGCGTACCCACAAAGGGTGCGAGCGATCCCGGGAGCAGCTGCTCCAGCTCGGCGATGGCCCGCCGCTCCTCGCCGAGGAGATTGCCGATGTACCACAGGCCCTCGATGAAGTCGTCCGTGGCCATGCCCCACAGCGCACGCCTGCCGCGCCGCATCCGGGTGGCGAAACCGTCCAGCAGCGGACCGATATGGGCGGCGACGGCCGCGCGCACCTCGGCGCGCAACTCCTCCTCGCTGTCGACCACCCGGGCGCCGGGCAGCGCCGCCGCCGGGTCGTCGGGGAGACAGGAGAAGCCGGTCACCCGGACCGCCATCCGGCCCAGCTCGCGCTGGAAGGCGACATCCTCCACCGGGAAGCGGGGCACCCGCCGGCTCAGGAACCAGGGGAGGGTGATCAGCAGCGTGGCGGGCCAGGCGTACCGGTGCAGTCCGAAGCCGGTGACCACATCGGGGCGGGCCGACCCGCCGTAGTCGCGGAGCACCTGGGCGCGGTCCCAGTCGAGGAAGGTGTCGAGCGCGGGCCCCGCGGCGGCGAGTTCGTCCGCGCCCACCCAGCCGTCGCCCCGGGGCGCGGGCTCGCCGGAGCCCAGGACCCGTACGGCCAGGTTCGGGAAAACCTCGGTCAGACGGGCGTAGGCGGGCCCGACGGGGCACGTCACCACGGGCAGCAGCGCGGGAAGGGTCATGCCGGACCACCGAATCGCGATCGTTAGCAGGTTAGCCTAACCTTATCCGATCGGGCCGGGGTTTGGCCGCGTCACAGCGGCGCCCGGTGTTCGACCTCGGTTTCCGTCCGCCTATCGTGCAGTCAGGCCCCCGGGTACGCCAGCGGGGCCCGGCATCCGGCCCGAGGAGGACCCGAGTGGAGCAGGCCCGAACACGCGCGGCACCGCCGCCGTCCGCGCCATGCCCTCCGCCGGTCCCCGGGGCCGTCCCCGCGCAGCCCCCCTCCGTACCGCAGGTGCCCCCGCAGGCCCGGGGCGGACATCCGCACGCCCCGGCCGCCCCCGCCCCCGTCCGGGTGCGCCGGCACTCCGTCCGGGGACAGATCCTCGGGGCGCTGCGTGCCGCCCTGGTCGACGGTGAACTGGTGCCGGGCGAGGTCTACTCCGCCCCCGCCCTCGGTGAGCGCTTCGGGGTCTCGGCGACCCCCGTCCGCGAGGCCATGCAGCGACTCGCCGCCGAGGGCGCCGTCGAGGTCGTCCCCAACCGGGGCTTCCGGATCGCCGCCCGGAGCCCCCGGGAGCGCGCCGAACTCGCCGAGGTGCGCGCCCTGGTCGAGATCCCCGTCGTCCTGCGGCTCGCCCGCACCCTGCCCGCCGACCGCTGGGAGGGGCTGCGCCCCCTCGCGGAGGCGACCGTACGGGCGGCGGCCGAGGGCGACCACACCCGCTACGCCGACGCGGACCGCGCCTTCCACCGCGCGCTGCTCGCCCCGGCGCGCAACGGGCAACTGCTGGCCGTCGCGGAGGGGCTGCACCGCCAGGCCCAGTGGCCGCTCCCGGCCGCCCCCGCGCTGGCGGCGGACGCGGCCCAGCACGCCGCCCTGGTGGACGCCCTGCTCGCGGGCGACCCGGCCAGCGTCGCGATGCTCCTGGACACCCACTTCGCCCCGCCCCCGCCCTGACCCCCGGGCGGGCCCCGGTGGAGGAGAGCCGTGCGGCTGTACGGCCTTTCTGCGTACGGGCGGGCAGCGCCCTCGCCCCGGGCCGTCCGGGATGACCCCAGGGGACGGAGCCGCCGTGTGGACGGGCCGTTCGGCGTACGGCTCGCCCCGGGGCGGCGGGGTCACTCCGGCGGGGGCGGTGACGGCAGGGTGAGGAGCGGGGCGAGCCAGACGGGGACCCCGCCCAGGAGCCGGAAGAGGCGGGCGGCCTCGGCCCGCAGATGGCCCGCCTCGGGCTCGGGCTCACAGTCGGCGAGGCCGGTGAGCACCGAGGGGACGCCGATCAGATGGCCCTGTTCCAGCCGGATCCGCAGCGCCTCCGAGAAGCTCTCCCGGGCCTCCGCCAGCTCGCCCTCCAGCAGGGAGAGCCGGGCCTGATGGCACCGGGTGTCGGCGAGCAGCAGGGTGTCGCCCCGCGCCTCGGCCCCCAGCTGCGCCCGGCGGAACGCGGCGCGGGCCGCCTGTGGTGCCTCCCCGATGTGCTCGGCGACCAGGCCCCGGCGGAAGTCCAGCAGGGGTCTGCGGGGTGAGTCCGGGGCGAGCAGTGCCGCCGCCCGGCCCAGCGCGGAGCGGGCCTCGTCGGCCCGGTCGCGGACCCCGAGCCGGGTGGCCGCGTATGCCAGCCGCCCCCGTTCGCACGCCGCCGCGCCGCGCTCCTCGTCGTCGCCGGCCAGCGCCTCCGCGGTGCGCAGGGCGTCCTCCGCCTCCGCCCAGCCCTCCCCGGTGAACAGGGCCCGCTCGGTGAGGAGCGAGGCCCGTTCCAGGGCGGTCGCCGGGTCCTCCGTACCGGAGGGGAGCAGGGCCGCCGCGTCGGTCCAGCAGCCGCGTGAACGCAGCCGCCGTACCGCGTTCCGGAGGGGATCATCAGCTGCTGTGGTTCCGGATCCAGACATGGCGGTATGCGCCACTACGCCCTCCCCGAGCACGCCCTTGGGCTGTTGAAGTAGAGGGCATCTCAGCATGGAAGGGGGCACCGGGCCAAGGGGTTTGGTGAATTGCTTCACAAACTCCAGTCGCTGGGTGACGCCCTGTCAGAGAGTGTGCGGGGGCCTTGTCCGCGCTGGATGACCTTGGTCGCCGGGCGCGGCCGGGGGCCCGTGCGGGGCCGGGGGACCCATCATTTTCCGTCAACTCGCGCGGGACGACTCAATCCCTTGGAGTGACGGTGTTCCGGCGGTTCCGGAGGACGCCGGGCGGCCCGGGGCGGGGCCGCCCGCACTCCGCCCGGGAGCGGTCGCGCACCGGGCGGGGGACGTCCTGCCGGTACCGCTCCGTCAGCGCTTCTTGCGGCGCCGCCGCTGTGGTGGTGTCCATGCGCCCCGGTGCTTCTGGCAGCGCGAACAGCCGATCATCGCCGGGTTGCGGCACCGGGTGCCCGCCTGGGTGAGCGCACCGCACAGCATCTGTTGGCCCATGGACCCTCCCTGGCCCGTCGGGAACGTGTGCGGTGCATCCCTGACCGCCGCCGGGGGCCCCTATGCCGGGGCCGTACGGACTGGCCGGTTCCGCCCCTCTGCCGGGATGAGAACCGGCCGTGTTCCGCAGCCCGGCCCACCGTCCCGCGGGCCCCGCCGGACGGCCACGGGCGGCCCGGGGCGTCAGCTCATCCGCAGGGCGAGGAAGAAGTCGAGCTTGTCCTCCAGCCGGGACAGGTCCCGGCCGGTCAGCTGCTCGATCCGGCCGATCCGGTACCGCAGGGTGTTCACATGGAGGTGCAGCCGCTGGGCGCACCGCGTCCACGATCCGTCGCTCTCCAGGAACGCGTCGAGGGTGGGGATCAGCTCCGCCCGGTGCCGCCGGTCGTACTCCCTGAGCGGGTCCAGCAGCCGTGCCGTGAAGGCCCGGCGCACATCGTCCGGGACGAAGGGGAGCAGCAGGACATGCGAGGCCAGCTCGTGGTGGCCCGCCGCGCAGACCTGCCCCGGGCGGGCCGCGGCCACCCGGCGGGCGTGCCGGGCCTCCTCCAGCGCCCCGCGCAGCCCCTCCGCCGAGCTGACCGCCGCGCTCACCCCGACCGTCAGCCGTCCGTCGTCCCCGAGACCGGCCGCGAGCGGCCCGCCGACCGCGCTCAGCAGGGTCTCGGCGTGCAGTCCCGCGCCCCCGTCCGGGCCGCCGGTGCTGTCCGCCGCCCCGGTCGAGGTCACCGGGGGAGCGGAGAGCGGCACCAGGGCGACCGCCTCGGCGCCCAGGTGGGCGACCGCGATGTGTTCCCCGGCCCCGTCGCCCGTGCCGCCCCCGGAGCCGGCCGGGTCCGCGAGGATCTCCTCCAGGAGCGACTGGGCCAGCCGGCCCGCCGCCTCCCCGGCCTCCCCGGTCTCACCGGCCGTCCCCGAAGCACCGGACACCCCCGAAGCACCAGAAGTCCCAGCAGCCCCGGCGGCCTCGGAGGGGGATCCAGCCGTACCGTCCCACTCCACCCGGGCGACCACCATCTGCCAGTGCGGAGCCGCGCCCAGCCCCGGCAGCAGCACCGGCGCCGCCACCCGCAGCCGGGCGGCGATCTCCGCCGGAGCGGCGCCCGACTGCACCAGCTCCAGCACCTCCTGGGCCAGCCGCCGCCGGACCGCGCGCGCGGCCTCCCGCCGGTCCCGCTCCACCGCGATCAGCTGGGTGACGCCCTGGAGGAGGTCGAGCCGCTCACCGGCCCACTCGCCCGCGTCCGCCTCCACCGCCAGCAGCCAGCCGGAGAGCGCGTCCGCCCGGGTGTCCCCGGCCCCCTCACCCCGGCTGCCCGCCGCGCCGACCGGGAAGAGGGAGTACGTCGTACCGCCCGCCGTCGCCCGGTGCGGGGCCGGCCGCCCCGTCCGGGTCGCCGCCAGATGCTCCCGGGCCAGCTCAGGACCGGCCCCCGGCGGCAGCGCCCCCGCCGCGCCCGCGATCAGCCGCCCGGTGGGGGAGAGCACCCACGCCCGCAGATCCAGATCCGAGCTGAGCAGATCGAGCACCGCGTCCGGGCCGCCGCCCGCCGGTCCCGGGGTCATCAGCCGCCGGTGCCGGTCCACCACCGCCGCGAGATCGCCCGCCCGCTCGCCGGAGACCTGGCGCACCACGTACTCGGTGATCGTCGCGAAGGCGACCGACTCATGGACGGCCAGCAGCGGCATGCGATGGCGGGCACAGGCCTCCACCAGATCCGCCGGGACCGCGCCCAGCTCCGCCTCGCCCGCGGCCAGCGCCGCCACCCGGGCCCCGGCGAGAATCCTGACGAAAGGCTCCGAGTCCTCCGCCGAACGCCGCCACGCCAGCCCCGTCAGCACCAGCTCGCCGCCCGAGAGATAGCGGCTGGGGTCCCGCAGATCGGTGGTCATCACCCCGCGGACGCCCCGGTCCAGCTCGTCCTCGCCGCCGAGCAGCCGCAGCCCCAGCGCGTCGTTCTCCAGCAGTGCGCGCAGCCGCATCTCGTCCTCGCCGATCCGTCGTGTCGTCCGTGGCCGGTGGCCGCGGTGCTCTGGGCGAACGGTGCCATGACCGCGACCCGCTTTTCGTTCGAATCTACAAGATGACGGTGGCTACCAGCCAACTCTTTCATGTCATCGGTGACTGCATACCGGCCGACACCCGCTGTCTACTGACGGGCAACGCACCGTGAACACCCTCGCCGTGACTAGCGTGGTAGATGGCGGGGACCCACCGCCCGGAACCGGTCCGTCCGCGGCCGGCGGGGCTCCCGCGGCCCCCGGAAGAGACCCCACGCCGGAAGGGAGCAGCCATGGACTTCCTCCGCCCCACGAGCTGGCAGGAGGCGCTGGACGCCAAGGCGGCGCACCCCACCGCCGTCCCCCTCGCCGGGGGCACCGATGTGATGGTGGAGATCAACTTCGACCATCGCCGCCCCACCCACCTCCTCGACCTGGGCCGGATCCCCGAGCTGGCCCAGTGGGAGGCCGACGGCGACACCGTACGGCTCGGCGCGTCCGTCCCGTACACCCGCATCATCGGGGAGCTGGCCGCCGAGCTGCCCGCGCTGGCCGTCGCCGCCCGTACCGTCGCCTCGCCGCAGATCCGCAATCGCGCCGGGGTCGGCGGCAACCTCGGCACCGCGTCACCCGCCGGGGACGCCCATCCCGCGCTCCTCGCCGCCGGGGCCGAGATCGAGGCCGAATCCGTGCGCGGGATCCGCCGCATTCCCGTCGACGCCTTCTACACCGGCGTCAAACGCAACGCCCTCGCCCCCGACGAACTGATCCGCGCGATCCGGGTGGACCGCGCCGACGGCCCCCAGCAGTACGCCAAGGTCGGCACCCGCAACGCCATGGTGATCGCCGTCTGTGCCTTCGGGATCGCCCTGCACCCCCGGACCCGGACCGTCCGCACCGGGATCGGCTCCGCCGCCCCCACCCCCGTCCGGGCCCGTACCGCCGAGGAGTTCCTGGACGCGGCGCTCGCCGAGGACGGGCTCTGGGAGAGCCGCCGCGCCCTCACCCCCTCGGTCACCGCCGAGTTCGGACGGCTCGCCGCCGCCTCCTGCGCCCCCATCGACGACGTCCGGGGCACCGCCGCCTACCGCCGGCACGCCGTGGGTGTCCTCGCCCGCCGCACGCTCACCTGGAGCTGGGAGTCGTACCGTAAGGAGAGGAGTGCCCCGTGCGAGTGAACATCACGGTCAACGGCCGCCGTCACCAGGCCGACGATGTATGGGAGGGCGAGAGCCTGCTCTACGTCCTGCGCGAGCGCTTCGGCCTGCCCGGCTCGAAGAACGCGTGTGAGCAGGGCGAATGCGGATCCTGCACGGTACGGCTCGACGGGGTCCCGGTCTGCGCCTGTCTGGTCGCGGCGGGTCAGGCCGAGGGCCGCGAGATCGTCACCGTCGAGGGACTCGCCGACCACGCACGGTGCCGGGACGGGGCACCCCCGGCCGGCGGGACCTCCGGCACCTCCCCCGAGGAGGCCCACCACTGGAGCCCCCGGCGCCCCGGGCTCTCCCCCGTACAGCAGGCCTTCCTGGACGCCGGCGCTGTCCAGTGCGGATTCTGCACCCCCGGGCTGCTCGTCGCCGCCGACGAACTCCTGGAACGTGACCCGGACCCCGGCGACTCCGACATCCGGGAGGCCCTCTCCGGCAATCTCTGCCGCTGTACCGGGTACGAGAAGATCCTCGACGCGGTCCGGCTCGCCGCCGCCCGCCGCTCCCTCCCCCAGGACGCCCAGGCCCCGCAGGCCGAAGGCGGCGGTCCCCGATGACCGCCCCCGGCGCCCCTGTCCGCACCCGTACCCGGGGCGGCATCGGCGAGTCCACCCTCCGCCCCGACGGCATCCTCAAGGTCACCGGCGAGTTCGCGTACTCCTCCGACCTCTGGCACGAGGACATGCTCTGGGGCCACACCCTGCGCTCCCCGGTGGCGCACGCCCTCATCCACTCGATCGACATCTCCGGCGCCCTCGCCACCCCCGGGGTGCACGCCGTCCTCACCTACGAGGATCTGCCCGCCCGGGAGAAGAACTACGGCCTGGAGATCAAGGACACCCCCGCCCTCGCCCATGGCCTGGTCCGCCACCACGGCGAACCCGTCGCCCTGGTCGCCGCCGACCACCCGGAGACCGCCCGCCGCGCCGCCGCCCGTATCCGGGTCGACTACGGGGAACTCCCGGTCGTCACCGACGAGGCGTCCGCCACCGCGCCCGGTGCCCCCCTGCTCCACACCGGCCGCACCGACGCCCACGCCGCCCATGTGCCGCACCCCAATATCGTCCACCGGCAGCCCATCGTGCGCGGCGACGTGATCGCGGCGGCGGCGCGGGCCGAGGTGATCGTCCGGGGCGAGTATGTCTTCGGCATGCAGGACCAGGCCTTCCTGGGACCCGAGTCGGGGCTCGCCATCCCCGCCGAGGACGGCGGGATCGACCTCCATGTGGCCACCCAGTGGCTCCACTCCGACCGCGGCCAGATCGCCCCCGTCCTCGGACTGCCCGAGGAGAAGGTACGGATGACGCTCGCCGGGGTCGGCGGCGCCTTCGGCGGCCGGGAGGACCTGTCGATGCAGATCCACGCCTCCCTGCTCGCGCTGCGCACCGGACGGCCCGTGAAGATGGTCTACAACCGCTTCGAGTCGTTCTTCGGCCATGTCCACCGCCACCCCGCCCGGCTCCGCTACGAACACGGCGCCACCCGGGACGGCCGGCTCACCCATGTCCGCTGCCGGATCGTCCTCGACGGCGGCGCCTACGCCTCCTCCTCCCCGGCCGTCGTCGGCAACGCCGCATCCCTCGCGATCGGCCCGTACGCCGTGGACGCCGTGGACATCGAGGCCCTCGCCCTCTACACCAACAACCCGCCCTGCGGGGCGATGCGCGGCTTCGGGGCGGTCCAGGCGTGTTTCGCGTACGAGGCCCAGATGGACCGGCTCGCCGCCCGGGTCGGCCTCCACCCGGTGGAGCTGCGGCGGCGCAACGCCATGGAACAGGGCACCCTGATGCCCACCGGCCAGCCCGTCGACTCCCCGGCCCCCGTCGCCGAACTGCTCCGCCGGGTCCGCTCCCGGCCGCTGCCGCCCGAGCGCCCCTGGGAGAACGCCGACGGCACCACCGATCTGCGCCGGCTGCCCGGCGGGGTCTCCAACACCACCCATGGCGAAGGGGTCGTCCGGGGCGTCGGCTACGCCGTCGGCATCAAGAACGTCGGCTTCTCCGAGGGCTTCGACGACTACTCCACCGCACGGGTACGGCTGGAGACCGTCGGCGGGGTCCCGGCCGCCACCGTCTACACGGCGATGGCCGAGGTCGGCCAGGGCGGGGTCACCGTCCACGCGCAGATCGCCCGTACCGAACTGGGCGTCGCCCAGGTCACCGTGCGCCCCGCCGACACCGGGATCGGCTCGGCGGGCGGCACCTCCGCGTCCCGGCAGACCTATGTCACCGGCGGGGCGATCAAACACGCCTGTGAGGTGGTCCGGGAGCGACTCCTTGAGCTGGGCCGCCGCACCCACGGCCACCACCACCCCGCCTGGGCCGGAGCCGGACTCCTCCTGGCGGACGGCCGGGTGGTCACCGAGGGCGGCGAGGTCCTGGCCGGGCTGACCGAGATCCTGGCCGAAGCCCCGGACGGCGCCGTCGAGGCCGAGGTGGAGTGGCGCCACCGGCCCACCGAACCCCTCGACCGGCACACCGGACAGGGCCGGGGCCATGTGCAGTACTCCTTCGCCGCGCACCGCGCCGTCGTGGAGGTCGACACCGAACTCGGCCTGGTCAAGGTGGTGGAGCTGGCCTGCGCCCAGGATGTCGGCAAGGCGCTCAACCCGCTCTCCGTGGAGGGCCAGATCCAGGGCGGCACCACCCAGGGGCTCGGGATCGCGCTCATGGAGGAGATCGTGGTCGACCCGGTCACCGCCAAGGTCCGCAACCCGTCGTTCACGGACTATCTGATCCCCACCCTCCTCGACACCCCCGCCATCCCCGTGGAGATCCTGGAACTCGCCGACGGCCACGCCCCCTACGGACTGCGCGGTGTCGGTGAGGCGCCCACGCTCTCCGCGACCCCGGCGGTCCTGGCGGCGATCCGCGACGCCACCGGGCTCGAACTGCGCCGGGTACCGGTCCGGCCCGAACACCTCACCGGACACCTCTCCGGAGCCGGAGGCTGAGACCGTGCTGGAAGCCGCCCGAGAGCTGGACCGCTGGATACGGCGGGGGCGCGCCTTCGCCGCCGCCACCGTCACCGCCGTCGACGGCAGCGCCCCCCGGCAGCCGGGCGCCACCCTGGCGGTGGCCGAGGACGGCACCGCCGTCGGGTCCGTCTCCGGGGGATGTGTGGAGGGCGCGGTGTACGAACTCTGCCTGCGCGCCCTCGACGACGGGCGGAGCCTCCATGAGCGCTTCCGCCACAGCGACGAGGACGCCTTCGCGGCGGGGCTGATGTGCGGTGGCACGGTGGAACTGCTGATCACCCCGGTACGGGCCGACGCGCCGGGCGGCGGGGTGTTCGGCGCCGCGCTGGCCCTCGCCGCGCGGGGCGGGACCGGCGCGCTGGTCCGGGTCGCGGACGGCCCCGCCGACCGGCTCGGGCGCGCCCTGCTGGTCCATGCCGACGGCCACCACGAGGGCACCCTCGGCGGGCCGCCCGCGCTCGACCGCACCGCCACCGCCGAGGCCCGTGCCCTGCTGGCGGCGGGCCGCACCGCCACCGTCACCGTCGGCGCCGAGGGCGGCCGGTGCGGCACCCCGCTGACCCTGCTGGTGGAGAGCGCCGCCCCACCGCCCCGGATGATCGTCTTCGGGGCCATCGACTTCGCCGCCGCCCTGGTGACCGTGGGGCGCTTCCTCGGCTACCACGTCACCGTCTGCGACGCCCGGCCGGTCTTCGCCACCGCCGAACGCTTCCCCGACGCCGACGAGGTGGTGGTGGAGTGGCCGCACCGCTATCTCGCGGCCACCCGCACCGACGCCCGGACCGTGCTCTGTGTCCTCACCCATGACGCCAAGTTCGACATCCCCCTGCTGATCCGCGCGCTGGCGCTGCCCGCCGCGTACATCGGGGCGATGGGCTCCCGCCGTACCCACCGCGACCGCGAACGGCGGCTGCGCGAGGCGGGGGTGGACGAGGAGCGGCTCGCCCGGCTGCACAGCCCGATCGGCCTCGACCTGGGTGCCCGTACGCCCCAGGAGACGGCGCTCTCCATCGCGGCGGAGATCGTCGCGACCCGTCACGGGGGTACGGGGATCCCGCTCAGGGGCGCGCACACCCCGATCCACCACGACCCCGCGCCGCACCCGTCATGGTCCGCGTCGGCGCGCTCCGGGCTCAGGGGTCCATGACAGGCAGCGGAGCGCGGTGCGACGGGGTGGGGGAGGAGGCCGCCAGCAGCAGGGGGAGCTGGGCCGCCGCCCACCGGGGCCAGCCCGGGTCCGCCGGCAGCTCCGGCGCGGGCCCGTGCGCGTCCGGGCCCCCGGGGACCCCGCGCGACCAGCGCGCCAGTACCGCCGCCGTCGCGGACAACAGCTCCGGCGGCACCGGGGCCGCCTCCGCCGCCAGCCGGGCCACCAGGACCGCCGCCGCCCGCCGCCGCCGGGGCGACCACGAACCCAGCTCCCCGGCGACCGCCCCGGGCGCCCGCTCCACCAGCCAGGCCGCGCGGAAGAGCGCGTACGGCAGCCGATGCCGCTTCATGGAGTCCTCGGCGACCCGCCGCACCGCCGCCCGGTCCGCCGTCGTCCGCGCCGCCCACCGCCGGGCCGCGAAATAGTCCGTCAGCAGCTCATGGGTGAAGTCCCCGGGGGAGTCCGGCGCCAGCAGACCCGCCCGGTACAGAAACTCCCGTACCGCCGGAGTCCAGGGCCGCACCGAGGAGTCCGCCCGCTCCGGCAGCGCCTGGATCAGCTCGTCCAGCGACGGCCCCAGCGCCGAGTCCGGCTCGCGCAGCTCCCCCGCGTACTCCGCGAGCAGCGACAGGAGCGCCGGTACCGGCACCGGCGCGGGCGCGTCACCCCCCGCCGCCTCCAGCAGCAGCTCCGTCAGCCGTTCGAACAGCCGGTAGCGCCCACCGCGCAGACCGGCCGGACCGCTGTGCGCGTACACCGCGCACAGCGCCACACAGAACACCGGACGCGTCGCCAGCTCCAGCAGCCCCAGCCGCTCCAGCTCCCCCCGGACCTCACCGGCCCCGGCCTCCGACGGTGCCGGGCCGAAGGCCGCCAGACACCGGGCCATCAGCAGCGCCCGGTCCGCCGCGCCCAGCCGGCAGAGCCGCAGATTCCGCAGCCGGCCCTCCTCGATGCCCCGTACCCGGAACGGATCCCGGCTGGTCACCACGACCGAGAAGTGCTCCGACCGGGCGAACGCCACCAACGCCTGCTCGACCCGGCGCCGGTCCTCCTGGTCCCCGACCTCGTCCACCCCGTCCACCAGCAACAGCCATCTGCGGGCCGGATACGGGGGCTCCTCGAACGCCTCCGCCAGCGGCAGCACCCGCGCCCCGATCGGCACGGTGTCGGCACAGCGGCCCGCCGCCGCGCCGAGGTCCCGGCCCACCGCGTACGCCAGCCAGCCGTACGGATTCCACGCCTCATGGCCCATGCCCCGCGCCATCGCCACCGCCGACGCGTACACCGGCACATGGTCGCCGACCGCGCCGTCCAGCCAGTCGGCCGCCGACTCCTGAGCGACCGACCGCAGCAGCGTCGACTTGCCCGTACCGGCCTCGCCCACGATATGCGCGCCCGCCAGCAACTCGGCCGGGAGCACCGGACGGCAGGCCCCGTCGTCCCCCTCCGGATCATGACCGGGCCGGGCCCGCACCGGTACGCGGATGTCCCCCGGCGCCGCCGCCGTACCGCCCCGGCCCGCGAGCGCGGTATGCAGCGCGTCCGCGTACCCGTGCCGCGCGGTCGCCTCCCGCAGCACCGTCAGATAGCCGCGCAGCCGGGGCCCGGTGAGCCGCCACCCGCTCTCCCGCAACTGCTCGTCGGAGAGCATCGCCAGCCAGTCGTCCAGCGGACCGAGACCCGGCCGCTGCGCCTCCCGTAACGCGGGGAACGCCTGCCACACCGCCCCCACCGGCACCAGCCGGGTCTCATGGTCCGCCGTCGGCACCGTTCTGCGCTGCTTGGCCCGGACGACCCCGATGACACAGCCGGAGTTCCGGTCGATCACGGGCGCGCCGCTCGCCCCCTTCCACAGCTCCGAACCCGCCACCTTGAGCAGCTCCGCGCCCTCCCGGTGCCAGGAGCCGCCCACCACCTCCAGGGTGTAGTTGTCGCCGTCCCGGTAGTCATGGCTGGGATGCCCGTGGGCATGGAGCTTCTGCCCGTCCGGCGGGCGGGCCGTGCTCCGGGACAGGGCCGCGCACGGCTGCCCCGGCGGCGCCCCGCCCACCACCCGCAGCAGCGCCAGATCGGGCCCCCGCCCCTCGTCGAAGGGGGCGGTCTCCATCTCCTCCACCGACAGCGCCAGCCGCACCCGGTCGCCGCCGCGCCGCCAGACGCCCTCGATCGTCTCGGGCCGCCGCTCCCCGGGCAGCGCCACATGGGCGCAGGTCAGGATGAGCCCCGGGCCGACGAAGAAGCCGGTGCCCTCGTCCCGGGCGCCGGGCCGCTCGCTGCGGAGGGAGACGGTGGTGGCGTTCAGCGCGGCCTTCAGCCGCTCCCAGGAACGCACGGAGCCGGGCCCGGGGTGTGCGGGGTTGGCCAAGCGGGGACGGCCGGGCTCAGC
The DNA here is from genome assembly GCF_040299965.1 of Streptomyces sp. NPDC000594. NCBI lineage: Bacteria > Bacillati > Actinomycetota > Actinomycetes > Kitasatosporales > Streptomycetaceae > Streptomyces > Streptomyces sp. NPDC000594. Next base: position 184,646 of record NZ_JBEPCY010000010.1, read on the forward strand.
CGGCGCTGCCACGGCCCCCGTCCGTCCGACCCTCCGCGCCCGGGCGCTCCGCCGGCGGGGTGTCCGTCCAGTCCCACTCCAGGGTCACCGTCAGATTGGCGTCCATGGACCCCTTGGTGATCAGCGCCACCAGACCGCCGCTCTCCACCCCGACCCGGGCCCCGAACTCCACGGTCAGCCGGTGCGGTTGGGCGCTGCGCAGCGCCCCCGTGATCCCCTGGGCGAAGCCCCCGAGGGCGGCGGTCACCTGGTCGAGACCGAAGGTCAGCATGCCGACCTCCTCCTCCAGCGGCTCCCCGTCGCCGTCCCCGTCCCCGACACCCTCCGGCCGGCCGCCCGCGTCGGCGGCCTGGATCAACAGCCTGCTGCCGTCGGGCAGTTCGACCGCGGTCAGCACATCTCCGCCTGCCATGATGTCCCCCTGATCCCAGATCTGTGACTCTGCGGCAGAGTAACGGTTCGGCGGAGTGCTCAGGGGGGACTGTGCGGGAAGAGCAGCGAGGGGACGCGGCGGGGGAGCCCACGGGGGCGCCTGGGTTCGCGGCTGACGTACCGGAGCCGGAGGCCACGCCGCGGGTGCGGGTCACGACGGGTGACATCCAGGTCCACCATCTGGAGTGGATCGAGGGATCGATCCGGGCGTCCGGTGACATCCAGGTCCACCATCTGGAACGGGCCGACGGGCGGATCCAGGCCGCGGGCGACATCCATATCCACCATGTCGAGTGGGCCGGCGGCACCCTGGAGGCGGCCGGTGACATCCAGGTGGGACGGCTGGGCCGGGGCGGCGCCTGGGGCGGCCCCGCCACCGGTCCGGCGCCCGGACCCCCCGTCCTGGAACTGATCGTGACCGGTACCCGTCCCGACCGCCCCGAGGTCATCCTCGGCGACCCCCGCGTCACCCAGATCACCGGCGACCGCCGCACCCGGCTCCACCGCAGGACCGGCGACGTGGACGCCGAACTGCGCCCCGCGGAGCACCCCGCCGGACGGACCGTCACCGAGACCTACACCTGGGGTGCGCGCGCCGGGGACGGCCCCGCCCGGGCGCTCTGGCTGCTCCTGCTGCCCTTCCTGCTGGTCAATCTGGTGGCCTGGACCCGTCCGGCGGGCCGGGACGAGGACGCCCCCCGGCGCCGCGCCCTCCCCCGCCCCGGCCGCCGGATCCACGGCGTACTCGTCCGGCTGCTCGCGGGCGCCCTGACCGTCCAGTTCACGGCCACCCTCGCCACGGCCACGATGGATCTGCTGGCCTGGCAGTGCGGCACCCTCCCCGCCCGGAGGTGCAGGGAAAGCACACTCCTGGAGATCTGGCGCGAGGAGGGAGCAATCTCGACCGATCCGCTGCTGACCACCGCCGCCTTCCTCCCCTGGTGCGTCGTCATGGTGCTGCTCTGGGTGAGCCGGCGCACCATCGCCCAGAACGAGGCACAGCGCCCCGCACCCCAGGGCCGCGGGGACCGGGAGTCCGAGGCATCCCAGGCCGTTCTCTCCGGGCCGGGCTTCTGGTACGGCCGCCGCCAGGTCACCCGGCTGGCCGCCGCCCACACCGTCCTCGGCCTCTCCACTCTCTCCCTGCTGCTGGTCGGCGGCTTCCTCGCCTCCCGCCCCGAGCCAGGGAACTTCCGGTCCACCGTGGCCGCCTGGTGCCTTCTCGTCCTCGCGGCCCTGATGGCCGTGGCCGCGATCGGGGAGCTGATCCAGGCGGGACGCGTCGAGGACCGGCCCGACAGCAGGTCGTACAGATTCGCCGTCGTCCGCGTTCTCCTGGCATTCCTGCTCTTCGGAGCCTCGGCGACCCTGATGGCGTCGGCCTCCGAGGGCAGCCGGCCCAGCGGTCCCCTTCCGGGCACCGGGACCCTCTTCGCCGTGCTGCTCGCCGTGGAACTCACCCTGGTGATCGCCCTTTTCACGGTCTGCGCAACCCAGGGGGGCCACCGTCGTGACCCCGTCAGCGGGGAGCGGCCCGCCGCGGGCGGCTTCGCCGGACCCCTGGTCGCCCTGCTCGCGGTCTGGTGGGCCGCCGTGCTCTCCGCCGTCCTGCTGGGTCTCGTCACGGAGTTCGCCTTCGGGGAGCCCTTCGTGGACGGGCCGTACGGCCCGCCCGCGTTTGTCGCGGCGACCCTGCCCGGCCCACTGGCCGTGGTGCTCCTGGTGGCGTTTCTGCTGCCACCGCTCTCCGCGTGGGCCGATTTCCGCGCCCACTGGCTCCGCTACCGGGTGGAGGCGGACTACCCGAGGGAACCCGGCCAGAAGGCCCGGCTGATGGAGATCTCCCGGGCGCGGGTCATGGCCCGCTTCACCGAAGGGGTGCCCGCCCTGCTGACCGTCGCCGGTCTGCTCGCCCTCGGACATCTGCTGTGGATCGTGGGTACGGGGGTGCTGGGCGTCGAGGTCCGGCCCGGCACCGGGATGACCGAGGCCGGTACGGGGCTGGTACGGGCCGGGCTGCTCGCCGGTGTGGCCCTGGTGGCCGCGCTGCTCCTGATGGGGTGGGTGGCGTATCTCTGGCCAGCCGGGCGCCGTTCGATCGGACTGCTGTGGGCGCTCGGGGCCTTCTGGCCCCGCGCGGCCCATCCCTTCGGCCCGCCGTGTCTCGCGGAGCGGGCGGTGCCCGACCTCCAGTGGCGGATGCTGACCTGGCTGAAGGAGAACCCGGGCCGGGTGCTGCTCTCCGCGCGGGGCCAGGGGGCGGCGCTCGCCGTGGCGGCGGTGCTCCAGCTCCCGCCCGAGCAGCGGCGCCGGGTCTCCCTGCTCACCAGCGGGGCCCCGCTGGCCCGGGTCCTCGGCCGGTACTTTCCGGACTGTTTCGGCGGGGCGCAACTGGCCATGGTCCAGCGGGACCTCGGGGCATGGCGCAATGTCTGGCGGCCGACCGATCCCGTCGGCGGTCCGGTGGGGGTGGCGGGCGATCCCCCGGTGGACGCCGCGCCGCTGCGGGACCCGCTGGTGCTCGGGCGCACCGCGCGGCATCCGCTGTACGCGCCGATCCTCCGGGCGGCGGACTACGCGGCCGATCCGCTCTACCGGACGGAGCGGGCCCTGCTGCTGGAGGACGCCCGCCGGCACCGGGACCCGGACCCGGACCCGGAGCGGTCGCCGGACCCGGAACGGTCGCCGGAGCGGGGTCCGGGGCCGGGCGGGGAGCCGGGTCCGGAGGGCGGGCCGACGGGGTCGTGAGTGCGCGAATGGGTGGATACGGGTGCGTGAACATCACCTTCACCGGACCGGCACACCGGAATACCGATCCCCTTCCGTACCGAAATCGGCGCTCGCCGGGAGAAATGCGGCGACGGTGTCCTGGAGGCCCGCTGGAGCTGAATAACCAGGGCCTTCCGTTTCCTTACCGAAGGGCTGTCCGCACGTAGGGTGGTCGTACGAGATGCTTTCTCCCGGCCGGTCCGGCGTTACCGGAGGGGCCGGGGCGGCAGCGTGACCCGGGCGGGACGGACGGGACCGGCATCGCCGGGGAGTGCGGTCCGTGTGCGCCGGAGCCGCCCCTGTGCCCCCGGTGACCGCCGTTCCGCCGGGGCGGCGGCCCGGCAGCGCGTTCCCCCGGGTATCGGTCTCGATGGGTCACATCCGGTACGGCGGAATCCGGGAAGGTGGCGGCAGATGAGGGGCGATAGCACCGGCACAGTCTTTCCGCTCGCCCTGAGGTCTCCTCCGGGCCGCCCGGTCCCCGTCCCCGGCCGGGAGCGGGCGGGCATCCCCCACAGGGGTGAAGCGGGGGTATCGTCGGTGCCCACGGGCTCGCACCCGGTCACCCGGTGTGCGCCGCGCGAGCGCGGCCCGGGCGCCGTGAGCGATGGGTTCCGGCCAGAAAACCGATGTCGTTCGGGTAAACGATAAGCAAATGCGAACATCGGGACGAGCGCTGGGGCTACGTTCACCCCCATGAGTCCGACAGCGGTGCCCGTCCCCCGGAGGTCCGGCGCGGCCCTCCTCAGGTCGTGTCCCACCCTTCGGGACGCCGTGCTCCGGTCCGCCGCCCCCGGGTGGGCGATCCGGGTCCCGGATGTCGCCGGTGCCCGAGGGGGCGCACGGCGGTCCGGCATGTACGCCCCCTGGCGCAACCGCCCGGGAATTCCCTTCAATTGCCCAGGGGAGAACTGACGCCTTCGGTGAAGCGCATACTTTTCCAGAGGACGGAATCAAGTCAACTCCGTTCGGTGAGCGGTGTGTTGGAGGCCACGTGTCATCGTGGTGTGGCCCCTCCGGTTCCCGGGCCCTCCAGGGGTCCGGCATTGGCGCCGCCGCCGGGTCCGGCCTTATGGTTCGGTAGCGCTGAAAAGTTCGGTCAGCAACACGTAGCGTTGACAGCAGGGGCAGAAATGACCAACGAGCCGGCAATTCCAGTACAGCTGGGCAGGCCCGAGCGCATGTGGGAGCGTGCCGTCGTACTCGTACTGATCGCGGTCACCAGAATGGCGAGGCCGGGATTCCGGTTAAGCGACTGCGAACTGTCCTGCTCCCATTCCAACGGTGGCTGGAACCTGGTCCTCAAACCGGGGGGAAAGGCGATCTTCTATGGGCAGGACGCCGATTGCAGCGATACCACCTATCAGGGCGACAAGCCCGTGGATCTCCTGGTCGACGCTCCCCACTGGCTGCCCGTCGACCGCCTGCGGGAATTGAACGACTCCTATGAACTCGGCTACCTCTACTGGTGGGAGGAGGGCCGCTGGCAGCGTGCCCCGTACCCCGACTATGTCGAGGACGACGGGCTGGCGGCCTCCTGCGACGGCTATGCGGGCATCTTCGACGACCGCTCCCTCGCGGACAGCTTCGCCGACGCCGGGTACCGCGACACCGCCGCCGCCGAACGGTTCATCGCCCGGGTGGCGGAAGGCACCGTCAATGAGTCGGTCTTCCGCGATCTGATGGACTCCGCCCCCGACCCGGGGTCGCTGCTGCCCCGCGAGTCCCGCCTCCCCAGCGCCATGGAGTGGGCGATACGCCTCGGAGTCGCCGAACGGGTCCCGGCGGACCGGGTCCCCGCCGGGCGGGCGCTCTAGCTCCGTACCGCCCGCAGCCTCGCGCGGCCGCCGCGCGGAGCGTACGGGCGGAGATCTCCTCAAGGACGCGGGCCCTGGCCGATAACCGCCCCTGGATCATGGGGAGTCATGGGTCGGGGCCCCCTCCTCCCCCGGAGCCGCCGAGTGGTCCGCCGGTACGATCGGCGCACCGTTTCCCCTGGGGGGACCGAGGAGAGGGGGAGCCCTGTGACCAGCGTTCTTACCGAGATCGCCACCATGGACCCGGCCGTCGTGGGCCGGGTCGCGACGGACCCTGCCAGGAGTTCCGCCCTGGCCCCGGGCCTGGTGGTACGCCCCGCCCGCGCGCGGGACGCCACCGCGCTGTACGGGCTGTCGCGCCCGTTCGCCGTCTCCGGGGCGCTGCGCGAACGACCACCGGAGCTGTACGCCACCGACGCGGCCGACTTCCTGGTCGTGGAGGCCCCCGGCCCCGGCGGGCTGCTCGGCTGTCTGGCCCTGCGGGAGCATCCGAGCGCCCCGCTCGGACCCAGCGGGGTCCTCTACAACTTCTGTGTCGCCCCCGAGGGTCAGGGGCGCGGCATAGGGTCGGCCCTGCTCGCGGCGGCGCTGCGGGCGGCGGGGACGCGTGAGCTGCGGGCGGTGTTCACCGCCACCAGCGGAAGCGGCTCCCTCTTCATGACCCATGGCTTCGCGCCCACGGCCCTGAGGCTCGCGCCGCCCGCGTGGGCGCGGGCCCTCGACCCCCGGCGCGGCTCCCGGGTGCTCGCCCGGCGGTCGGGAACCCTGTCCGGCTGAGCACGGTCCGGCCGAGCGCGCTCGGCAGGGGGCGCTCGGCCGAGGGCGGGACCGGGCCCGGCGGGCGGTGTTCAACTGTCCAATCTCCCCACCGTTCGCCGGGGTTCCGCGTCCGCTATCCGGAAAGTGTGCATCGGTTCCGGCCAGCCCGGGGTCAGACCCTCGCGGTCGAGGCGCCGGGGAGCAGCGCGCAGGGAAGGGAGCGGGGGCCCGGCCGGCCCCCGTGGACCATCGCGTCCAGCAGGGAGACACAGAGCGCTCCCATGGCTCGCGGGGACCGGGTCAGGACGGTGAGATCCGCCCGGCCCCCGCCGCCGGGTTGCTCCGCCTCGGCCGCCGCCGCCGTGGTCACCAGCAGTTCGCCGGGGACCGGCAGACCTCGCTCGGCCGCCGCCGTCAGCAGGGCGTCCGCGAAGGTCTCATGGAGGGTGTGCACCCCGTCCGGCCGTGCGTCCGAACCGAGCAGTCTGCGGGCGGCGGCCAGCGGGGGCTCGTCCTCGTCCGCCCGTTCCACCAGGGTGGGCACGGCGCGGCGGGCGCACCAGCGGGCGTACGCGTGCTCGGTGCCGAGGGTGTGCGCGTCCAGCTCCGGCCCGGACAGCAGCGCCACCCGCCCGGCTCCGCGCTCCCGCAGATGGTCCAGGGCCAGGGCGACGCCCTGTTCCGGGTCGCACTGGGCGAAGGGGACGGCGGAGTGTTCCGGCGCGGGTGGACGGCCGTCGGTGACGACGGCGAGCCCGCGCCGCCGGGCCTCGGTGATCAGGGGGTCGCCCATGACCGGACCGACCACGATCAGCCCGTCCAGCGGCAGCCCCGGCCAGCCCCCGGGCCCGGGGCGCGCCGGGACCACCGCCAGTGCGTGCCCCCGGCGGGCCGCCTCGGCCGCCGCCCCCGCGACGAACGCCTCCCGGTAGGCGAGGGAGGCCCCGCCGCCCCGGGGCGCCGGGTCCCGGCCCCCGGCGGCCAGCCCCAGCAGCCGGACCCGCCCCGGCACCCCCGCCCGCGCGCTCGCGGCGGGACGGTACCCCAGCTCCTCGGCGACGGCCCGCACCCGCTCCCGGGTCGGGGCGCTCACCTTGCCCTTGCCGCTGAGCGCGTGCGACACGGTGGTGAGGGACAGCCCCGCCACCCGGGCGACATCCTTGATCCCCACCCCACCCGGCGCCGCCCGTCCCGCCCCCTGGCCGACCGGTGTCACCGGCCCGCTCTCCCGGTCCGTGGGTGCGGCCGTGGTGGGGGCCGCGCCCGTCAGGGGTGGCTCCGGCTGTGGGCCCGGCGATCCGTTCATCGTCTGGGTGCTCCTTGCTCTGGGCGGGCCGGCGGGCCGGGCGGGCCAGGTGAGGCGGGGCGGCCGTCGGCTCCGGGGGCGGACCCGCGCCACCGACCGTATACCGCCCGGTAAACCCACTGTGACCAGGGTCCTTTCCCGTTGCCGGGGGGCTTCGGGCACCCCCATCGCGCGGCGCCGGGACGCCGGCCCCGGGGGTGCCGGGCGGACGGCGGGAACGGCGGCGCAGAATCGTTCCATCAGGCCGGGCGCACCAGGGCGTTCCGGCGGACGGCAGCAGGGAGGACGACCGTGACCGCTTCCGCGCACATCCCCCGTACCGACATTCCCACCGCGACGGCCGGGGCACCCGGTCCCCGGGCCGGTGCGTCCCGGCCCCGGGTGCTGGTCGTCCAGCACGAGGAGGGCGCGGGCCCCGGTCTGGTCGGTGCCGAACTGGAGGGCGCCGGTCTGGAGTTGCACATCGCCCGCCCCTGGACCGGTGCGGCGCTGCCCGCCACCCTCGCGGACCACCAGGGGCTGCTGGTCCTGGGCGGCTCGGCCAACTGCGAGGACGATCTCGCGGCCCCCTGGCTCCCGGCGGTCCGCGTGCTGATACGCGAGGCGGTCGCCGCGGACCTCCCCCTGCTCGGTATCTGTCTGGGCGCGCAGCTCATCACCGTCGCCCTCGGCGGATCGGTGGTGGCCCGCCCCGAGGGGCCCGAGGTGGGGGCCGTCCCGCTGCGCGCACTGCCGGGCGCCGCCGCCGACCCGGTGCTCGGCTCCGTGCCCGAGGGCACCCCCGCCGCCCAGTGGCACTGGGACGAGATCGGCGAACTCCCCCCGGGCGCGGTGCCGCTGCTCACCGGTGATGTCTGCCGCCATCAGGCGTTCCGGGTGGGGAGACGGGCATGGGGTGTGCAGTTCCACCCCGAGGTGCTCGCCGACGATGTCGCGGTCTGGGCCCGGGAGGACGGCCCGGCGGTCATCGGCGCGGGCCTCGACCCGGTGGCCGCGGTCGACTCGATCCGGGCGGTGGAGCCGGTTCTGCGCGAGGTGTGGGGCCGTACGGCACGGGCCTGGGCGGGTGTGATCCATGACCACCGGGCCCGTGCGGAACGCACGACCGCCGTATGACACCCCCCGTCCCTCCTCCGTTACCTGCCGACACCGTACTGACATAGCACTGACATACGACGCCCTCTTGACAGGCCGTCGCTCCTCCAAAACCCCAGGTCGACCCGGCCGCAGGACCCCTCCCGCGGTCCGGGCGCCCCCGCTCCCGCCATGCTCCCCGCACAGCTGAACGAAGTACTCCGGCATGCGCGGCGCATGAGATCCGCACATGGGGACGCATGCGCGAGTGATGACGGCGGCGACTGTCCCGCCCCCCGCGGCCCATGACACCTTTCGACTCGTCAGCCCGCCGGAAACGAGTGAGGGGAGTACGGGTGAATCCCGAGTACGCCGCGTACTGCCAAGCGGACCGCGACTTCTACGACGCCCCGTACCGCTCGTTCCCCGAGGCCGGCCAGGAGCCGATGTACGCCGTGGCGGAGACGGCCCTGCCCGAGGGGTGGGAGTCCTCCCGTACCGGCGACTGGTTCCTCTGTCGCCCCAGCGGCATCACCCTCCCCACCCAGGGCTGGAAGCTCCATATAGCCGCCGCCCTCGACAACGCCGAATCGATCCTCCAGCGGGTCGCCGAGTACTGTCTGAGCCGCCGGATCACCTTCAAGTTCGTCCCCTCCCGGCGGCTGCTCCTGCTGCGTAACGGCAAGTACGCCGACCGCGCCGGCAGCGGCAAGTTCATCACCGTCTACCCGCCGTCCGAGGAGAGCTTCCCCGAGGTCACCACCGACCTCGCGGCCCTGCTGGAGGGTGAGCACGGCCCGTACATCCTCAGCGATCTGCGCTGCGGCGACGGCCCGGTCCATGTCCGCTACGGCGCCTTCGTCGGACGGTACTGTCCCGGGCCGGAGGGGCGCCCGGTGCCCGCCATCGCCGACCCCTCCGGCACCCTCGTCCCCGACCCCCGGGGACCCGTCCTCAGGATCCCCGACTGGGTCACCCCGCCCGCCTTCCTCGCGCCCCATCTGGAGGCGCGCAACGGCCTCGGGACCGGTGACCTCCCGTACGAGATCCAGGGCGCCCTGCACTTCTCCAACGGCGGTGGGGTCTACCGGGCCCGTCACACCGGCACCGGCGCCACCGCCGTCCTCAAGGAGGGCAGGCCGCACGCCGGGCTCGCCGCCGACGGAGCCGACGCCGTCGCCCGGCTGGAGCGCGAGCGCGCCGCCCTCGAACAGCTCGCCGGACTCGACTGCGTCCCCTCGGTCCTGGGCGTCCATGACATCGGCGGCCACCGCTTCCTCGCCCTGGAGCACATCCCCGGCTCCTCGCTGAACACCGTCTTCGCCCGGCGCTTCCCGCTCTCCTCCGCCGACCCCGGCCCGGAGCGGCTCGCCGAACACACCGCCTGGGCGCACCGGATGTACGGGATGGTGGAGCGTGCCGTCGCCGCCGTGCACGCCCGGGGACTGGTCTTCGGCGACCTCCACATGGGCAACATCATGGTCGCCGACGACGAGTCCCGGATCGTCCTCCTCGACTTCGAGGCCGCCCACCCGGCGGCCGAGCGGCGCGGACAGGTCGTCGCCAACCCCGCCTTCGTCGCCCCCACCGACCGGCGCGGCACCGATATCGACCACTACGCCCTCGCCTGTCTCCGGCTCGCGCTCTTCCTGCCGCTCACCACCCTCTTCATGATCGACCGGGAGCGTGCCGAACGGCTCGCCCAGGACATCACCGCGACCTTCCCGGTCACGATGGGCGAACTGGCGTCCGCCGTACGGGAGATCGTCCGCGACACCCCGCAGGAGTCCGGCACTGCGCAGGAGTCCGCCCCGCAGGAGTCCGCCGCCCCGCAGGGGTCCGGAACCCGGCAGGAGCCCGGTACCTTACGGGAGCCCGCCGCCACGGTCGTGCCCGTGCCGCGCCCCCCGCGCGCCGCCGTCCCCGAACCGGACCACTGGCCCGAGAGCCGTGACTCCATGGCCGCCGCCATCGCCGCCTCCTGCACCCCCGAACGCGACGACCGCTGCTTCCCCGGGGACATCGCCCAGTTCGCCACCACCGGCGGCGGACAGTCCTTCGGATACGGCGCCGCCGGAGTCCTCTACGCCCTGCACGAGACCGGCGCGCCGCCCTGCCCCGAAGCCGTCGAATGGCTGCTCACCCGCGCCAAGGAACCGGCCACCGGCACCCCGCTCGGCTTCTACGACGGACTCGTCGGCATCGCCTGGACCCTCCACCGCATCGGCCACCCCGACCGCGCCGTCGAACTCGCCCGGATCGTCGCCGAGCAGCCCCTCGACGGGCTCGCCCCCGACCTCCACGGCGGCCACGCCGGGATCGCCCTCGCCCTCGGCGACCTCGCCGCGACGGCCCCCGAAGCCGACGCCGCCGTGCTGCGGAAGGCCGCCGAGCGCTGTACCGAACTCGCCGCCCGGGCCCTCCTGGACGGCACCCCGTCCCCCCGGACCGGACTGCTGCACGGCGCCACCGGACTCGCCCTGCTCTTCATCCGGCGCCATGAGACCACCGGCGACCCCGCCCTGCTGGACCTCGCCGCCACCGCCCTCCGGCGCGACCTGGACCGCTGCACCCGCGCCGGCGACGGCTCGCTCCAGGTGCTCGACCGGCGGCGGACCCTGCCCTACCTCGGCGGCGGCAGCGCCGGCATCGCGGCCGTCCTCGACGACTGGCTGACCCACCGCCACGACGACGACCTCGCCGACGCCCGGGTGTCGATCGACCCCGCGCTGCGCTCCGCCTTCTACATCCAGTCCAACCTCTTCCGCGGTGTCGCCGGGCTGATCCTGCAACTGGCCCGCACCCCGCACGGCGACCCGGACGAGCGCGAGCGCGCCATCCGCCGCCACACCGTCCTCCTGGCCGGGCAGGCCACCCCCTACGCGGGTGGTCTCGCCTTCCCCGGCGAGCAGCTCATGCGCAGGTCCATGGATCTCGTCACCGGCACCGCCGGATGTCTGCTCGCCCTCGGCAGCGCCTACCACGAAACCCCGGTGGCCCTGCCGTTCCTCCCGCCGCACCCGCGGCCCATGAACCGGCCCCAGCCAGGGGCCGCGCACCACTGAACACCCCGTCCCCAAGGAAGGAAAACATCATGGCGCTTCTTGACCTTCAGGCCCTGGAGACCCCCGCCGAGGAGACCTTCGGCGATGTCGAGGCCGGCTCCACGGTCAGCATCAGCCTCTGCAACCCGCACAGCAACATCAGCGCGATCCTCTGCTGATTCGCGCCACCCCGTCCGGGGGACCCCGCCGGTGAGAGATCCGGCGGCCCCCCGGCCCACCGGCCGGTCCCGGGCCCATCCGCCCGGGACCGGCCGCGGGTGTGCGCACCCGGACCGTACCGGAAGGAAACCCCGTGTGAAGCCGAGCCGCCGCCCGGCGCCGCCCGCCCCGCCACCGGCGACCACCGCCGTCCGGGCCCCGGGGGCCGGACGGCTGCGCCCCGCGGTGCTCGCCCTCTGCTCCACCGGCGCGGCCCTCGCCGCGCTCGCCCTGCCCGCCGCCCTCGGCGCCACCGTCGACGACCTCGTCGACCGGGGCGAAGTCCTCCGGACCGGGCTGCTGCTCTGCACCGCGCTGATCGCCGCCGAGGTACTCCTCGACGCGCTGGTCGCCCTGGTCGGCGGCGTCACCACCGCCGAACTCACCGCACGGCTGCGCACCGCCGTCCTCGCCCGGGTCACCGGCTGCGGGATCCGCCACGGCGAGGCGGTCGCCACCGGCGACCTCACCACCCGGCTCACCGCCAACGCCGCCGAGTCCGCCGCCGTGCCGGTCAGCGCCGCCACCGCCGTCTCCGCCGTGCTGCTGCCCCTCGGCGGCACCGTCGGGCTCTTCCTCGTCGACCCCTGGGCGGGCCTCTCGCTGCTGGTCGCGGCCCCTCTGCTGGTCCTGGTGCTGCGGGCCCTGGTCCAGGACACCGCGCGCGCCTCCGCCGACTACCAGAGCGCCCAGGCCGAGATCGCCGGCCGGCTCACCGAGGCCCTGGACGGCATCGCCACCGTCCGCGCCGCCGGCACCGCCGCCCGTGAACACGCCCGGATCATCGAACCGCTCGGTGAACTCGGCACCCATGGCCACCGGACCTGGCGGGCCCAGTCCCGGGCCGCCTCGGGCGCCGCCGCGCTGCTGCCGCTGCTCACCGCCGTCGTCCTCGCCGTCGCGGGGGTACGGGCCGCCAGCGGGGCGCTGGGCGTCGGCGATCTGCTCGCCGTCTCCCAGTACGCCGTCCTCGCCGTCGGCCTCGGCCCGCTCACCGGAGCCCTCGCCACCATCGCCCGGGGCCGGGCCGCCACCCGCCGCCTCGAACCCCTGCTGGCGCTGGAACCCGTACCCCACCGCTCGCTCACCCTGCCGCCCGGCGGGCCCGGCACCCTCACCCTGCGCGCCGTCGAGGTCGTACGGGACGGGGTGCCGCTGCTGAGCGGGGTGGACCTCACGGTGCCGGGGGGCAGTTGCACGGCGGTGGTGGGCCGGTCGGGCTCCGGGAAGTCGCTGCTCGCGGCGGTGGCGGGGCGGCTGGCGGACCCGGACGCCGGGACCGTGACCCTGGACGGGGTCCCCCTCGACGGGGTCGATCCCCTGCGGCTCCGGGACGACATCGCCTACGCCTTCGCCCGGCCCGCGCTGCTCGGGGCGACGGTCGAGGACGCCCTCGGCTACGGAGCGGAGCCCGCGCCGAGCGGGGAGCGGATCGACACCGCGCTCCGGGACGCCGGGGCCGACGCCTTTGTGGCCCTGCTGCCGCTGGGGGTCCGTACCCCGCTGGCGCGGGCCCCGCTCTCGGGCGGCGAGCACCAGCGCCTCGGCCTCGCCCGCGCCTTCGCCCGCCCGGCCCGGCTGCTGATCCTGGACGACGCCACCTCCAGCCTGGACACGGTGACCGAACGGTGGGTACGGGGGGCGCTCGCGCGCCGGGCCGGGAGCGTCACCCGGCTGGTCGTCGCCCACCGCGTCTCCAGCGCCGCCGACGCCGACCAGGTCGTCTGGCTGGACGCGGGCCGCGTCCGCGCCGTCGCCCCGCACACCACCCTCTGGCACGACCCCGCCTACCGCGCCCTCTTCACCCAGGCCCCCGAGCCACGGGCCGCCCCGGACCCGCCACCGGACACCGCGGCACCCGGCTCCGGCGGCCGGCCGGCCATCGATGACCTGCCCGAGCCGGCCCACCGGGGCGGGCGTACCGGCGGGGAGGTACGGCCATGAGACGGCACGGCCCCGCGGTGGCGGTACGGGGTGGGCATCCGGCAGGTCCCCGGGCCCGGGGCGCCCTGGGCGCGAGGGACGGGCATACGCGTGGGAAGGGGCGACGGTGAGGCAGCGGAGGGGGCAGCGGACCGCGTTGGCGCGGGTCACCGCCGAGGCACGGCCGTTCCTGCGGGGGCGGGCCGGGACGCTGGTGCGGCTGGGGGCCTGGTCGACGCTGGAGTTCGCCCAGACCTTCCTCACCGGGATCGCGGTCGCCCGCGCCCTCGACGACGGGTTCCTCGCCGGGGCCACCGGCACCGGCCTGGCCTGGCTCGCCCTGGCCGCGTTCGCCGCGGTGCCCGCCGCCCTCGCCACCCGGGGTGTCTTCGTCCACCTCGCCGACCTGGTCGAACCCCTCCGGGACGGACTGGTGCGCCGCGCCACCGCACGCGCGCTGGACACCGCCCTCACCGGCGCGAGCGGGCCCACCGCCGCGCCGGTCTCCCAGGTCACCCATCAGAGCGAGATCGCCCGCGACGGCTGGGCCGGACTGGTGCTGGCACTGCGGTCCTTCGTCTTCACGGCGGCGGGCGCGCTCGCCGGACTCGCCGCGCTCTCGCCGAGGCTGCTGCTGGTCGTCGTGCCGCCCCTGCTCCTCGGGACCGCCCTCTTCCTGGCCACCCTCCCGCCGATGGCCGCCCGGCAGCACGAGTATCTGACCGCGGACGAGGAGTTCGCCGCCCACGCCGGGCGGACCGCCGGAGCCCTGCGGGACCTCGCGGCGGTCGGCGGGGCGGCGCGGGCGGTCGCCGAGGCCGGGGAGCACACCCGGCGGCAGACCCGCGCGGCCCGCTCGCTCGCCCGCTGGGCGGCGGTACGGATCGTCGCGCTCGCGCTCTGCGGACGGCTGCCCGTGCTGCTGCTCCTCCTCGCCACCCCCTGGCTGATGCGCCACGGCCTCACCGGCGGCGCGCTGATCGGGGCCTTCACCTATCTCACCTACTCGCTGGGGCCCGCGCTGAACGCCCTGCTCACCCTGGTGGGTTCGGCGGGCGGCCGGCTGGTGGTGGTGCTGGACCGGTTCACCGGCCCGGTACGGCTCCCCCTGCCACCCCCGGAGCAGCCCGGGAAGCCCGAGCACCCCGAGCAACCCGAGCACCCCGGGAAGCCGCTGCCCCCCGGAGCCCGCCCCGCACCCCCCGTCACTCCCGTCACCCCCGTCGCCGAACTGCGCTCCGTCACCTTCGCGTACGGTCCCGCCGCCCGCCCCGTGCTCGACCGGCTCGATCTCGCGATCCGGCCGGGCGACCGGCTCGCCGTGGTCGGCCCCAGCGGCAGCGGCAAGTCCACGCTCGCCGCCGTGCTCGCCGGGGTCGCCGCGCCCACCGGGGGAGAGGTGCGCTGGCTCGGCCGCCCGGCCCGGGAGGGGGAGCCCACCGCCGTACGCACCCTGCTGCCGCAGACCCCCTATGTCTTCAGCGGCACCCTGCGGGACAATCTGCGCTATCTGCGCCCGGACGCCGGGGAGCGGGAGATCGCCGCCACGGTCGCGGCCCTGGGTCTGGAACCGCTGGTGGCACGGGCCGGCGGACTCGACGCACCGCTCGACCCCCGTCGGATCTCACCGGGTGAGCGGCAGCTCGTCGCCCTCGGCCGGGCCCATCTGAGCACCGCTCCGCTGCTGATCCTGGACGAGGCGACCAGTGAACTGGACCCGGCGGCGGAGGTACGGGCCGAGCGCGCCCTCGCGGGGCGGACGGGCGCGCTGCTGATCATCGCCCACCGGATCGGTTCGGCCGAACGGGCCGACCGGGTCCTGGTGATGGACGGAACCCGTACCGTCGAAGGGACCCCGGCCGAACTCCTCGACCGCTCGGCGCTCTTCCGCGATCTGGCCGGCCGCTGGTCCCGTGTTCCCGGCTGACCCGGGACGGTCCCGGTCCGGTCCGCCCCACCGCGGGGCGCCGTACCGGGCCGGTGGCGGCCGTCGTCACAGCCAGCCGAACTCCTTGGAGAGTCTTATCGCGTCCAGACGGTTTCTCGCGCCCGTCTTGCGTATCGCCGCCGCCAGATAGTTGCGCACGGTCCCGCTCGCCAGATGCAGCGCGTTCGCGATGGACAACACGGACTCTCCCTCCGCGGCCAGGGCCAGCACCCGCAACTCCCGTGCCGACAGCGGCACCTCACTGGCCTGGAGCAGGCCGAAGGCCAGCGACTGATCGATATGGCGGCCCCCCGCGGCCACCTTCCGTACCACCTCGCAGAGATTGTCCACGGGACCGAACTTGTCGATATAGCCGCGCGCGCCGGCGTCGGAGGCTCTGCGGAGATCCCCGGCGCGGTCGCCCCGGGCGAGCACCACCAGCGCGGTGCCGCTCTCGGCGGGCGGCCGTAAGGATTCGGCATAGGTCAGGACTTCCAGGGAATCCGGACAGTCCAGATCGGTGACGAGTATGTCGGCGGGACACTCCGCCATCGCCGGGCGCACCCCGCCCTTGTCGGTGGTCCGTACCGTCAGGCCCTGGTCCCTGCTCAGCAGGCACGCCAGTGAGGCCCGCCACAGGGACACCGCGTGTACCAGGAGAACAGACGTCATGGGCTGCTCCTTCCGAGTTCTTTCCGCCATGCGCGCATCAAAGCCTTCTCACTGGGTGTGTGCGTCCAGTTCGTTTACGTGTTCAACAGACATCAGTTCATCGCAGTCGGGCCGCGTTTCACTGACGATCTGCCTAATACCCGCGACATGCCGTCGCGAGGGGGGCGTGCGAGTGCACGTGGTGTGCGCCTGTGCGCCCCGGTTGGCCAACTTCCGCGCTGTTCCAGAGGTTTGAACAGTCCCGCGACCGGATAGAGAGGCGAGCTTCGGGCGTCGGTGCACCGGCCGGGGTCTCTTCTTCCCCGTGGCCGAAAGGGCAATCCCCGGTACGGGTGAGGGTGGTGTGCCGATCGGTGCCCAGGGGGACAACACGCCCGCGACGACCACCTGTTCGTATGAATTCCGCTCCGGCGGAACGTGCCGCCCCGTCGCCGCCGGAGCGGGAACGGCATGCTGCTGCCCATGCAGGATCCGTTCGCTTACGCCCTTGTCTTCGCCCCGCGCCCCTCCCCGTACGGAACCGGAGGGGTGGCGCCACCCCCTCCGTACGGCGGCTCAGCCGAGCCCGTCGGCCCGTCCCAGGAGCCGGGCGGCGCCGGGGTGGCGCCGGTGCGGGCGCAGATGGCGCCGCATCAGGCCGAGCCTGCGGGTCGCCCGTACGGAGTCCAGTGAGGGATAGGCGTCCAGGAAGGCCGCCCAGTGGGGGAGGGCCGCGTCCAGATGCCCCATCCCCAGCTGGGCCTCGGCGAGACGGGCGTGGGTGAGGGTCCTGGCGTGCCGCTCCCCGGGGGCACGGGCCCGCAGCGACGCGGTCAGCGCCCGGACCGTCCCGGCCCGGTCCCCGAGCGTGGCGAGGGTCTGGGCCCGCTGGTAGTGCAGGGCGCCCAGGGAGTACGCGGTGAACGGACCGGGCGCCTCCGCGCCGTCGAGCCGCAGCCGCTCCGCCCTGTCCAGCGCGGTCAGCGCGGCCCGGCGGTCGTATCCGGCCTGGAGCACCGCCAGATGGGCCTGGGCGTACGCCTGGACCACCGGCGGGGCGTACCGGGCGTGCTCGCAGGCCAGCTCCGCGAGACGGCGGACGGCGGGGCCGCTGTGGCCCAGGTCGTGTGCGTGGGTTGCCATGGTCCGCAGCGCTATCGCGAGCGTCCCGTGGTCGCGGGCGTCGGCCGAGAGCCGGGCGGCGACCAGCTGGTAGTGCTGGGCGACGGCGTCGTCACCGCCGTCGGCGCAGATCCGGCCCAGTAACAGGGTGAGCTGGGCGGCCTTGGCGAGCAGCCGCCGGTGGACCGTCCCGGAGGAGGGGGCGCGCAGCCGGGCGGTCACATCGTGGGCGAGATAGGCGGCGAGCGGGGCCCGGACCGGACCGCCGCCGAGCCGTTCGGCGGCGGTGGCGAAGACCTCGGCCATGGCGTCCATCCGGTCGGCGTCGGCCCCGCCGCCGCGCCGGTCGTCCGCTCCCCGCTCCCCGTCCGGGGAAGGGGGACCGGGGAGCGGCAGTCCGGGTACGGCGAGGGCGAGCGGGCTGAAGGGCGCGGTGGTGAGCGGGGTCCGCCGGGCGGGGGCCAACTCGGCCTCGGTGAGCAGGGCGAGGGTCCGCAGCGGGGCCGCCTCCCAGGAGACCGGGGGCATCCGGTCGGGGGCGCGGGTGAGCCCGGCCTGTTCGGGGGTGACGGGCCGGTCCAGCCGCCGGGAGAGGGCCTCCAGCAGAAACTGCGGCGCGGGCGGCCGGGGCCGTACGCCCGTCAGCCAGCGGGAGACCGAGGAGCGGTCGCAGGCCACCGGGGTGCCGTGCTCGGTCGCCACCTGCCGGATCGCACGGGCCAGCTGGGCGGCGTTCCAGTCGGCGGTCTCCAGCAACTGCCGCAGCCGCACATTGGGGGTAGGGGGCACAGCTCCCTCCTTCGGGACAGCGGGGCGGCCGAGGACACCTGGTGAGCGGATTCACAACCGGGCAAAGTCGCACGGGGTGCCCCGCCACCGTCCGCTCCGGTGCCTTGTGCGTTCCGGAGACCGGGCGGTCCAATGTGATTACCCGGCAGTCGGTCCGGTGCACCAGATGCTCGCCGGGCAATGTCCCCGTGGATATGCGCGAAGGGTCACCCCCGGGGCGGACCCGCCCGGTCGGATCCGGGGCGTGGCCCGGTGGGCCCGGCGCGGCGCGGAGTCAGGGGGAGTCGATGCAGCAGCACACGGACCGCCATCTCCAGGGCGAGGGGGTGCGGGGCCGTGGCGCGGCCCCTGGGCACCGCCCACCGCCCACCTCGGAGGCGGCCACCGCCGATCCCCCGGTTCCCCGGCCGCCCGTCCTACCCGCCGACCCCGCCGCCCCCCGGCCGCCCGTCATGCCCGGCGGCCCGGTCGCCGTCACCCGCGCGGCCCCGTCCCGCCCGGCCGCCCGCCCCGCCACGCCACCGGGGCCCGGGAGCGAGGTCTGGGTGCGGGAGGTCCTCGCCCGGTACTGGGGCGTGGCGGGGCCCGTCGTCCGGCCGCTGCTGGTGGACGGAGCCGCGCCGCTCAGCCACACCGCCGGGCTCTGGCGCACCCTGGAGCCCGGGGCCGGCCGGGTGCTCAAGGTGCGGCTGACCCCCGAGGCCCTGCGCCCGCCCGCCTTCTACGAGGTGAAGGAGCGCATCGGCGACCACTGCCGGAGCCAGGGCGTCCCCGTGGGGGCCGCGATCCCCGCGCTCGACGGCCGCGCCGGGGTCCACCACGACGGCACCGTCAGCGAGCTGGCCCCCTGGTACGACGGTGCCCCCGCCGACCCGGCCGACCCCGCCCAGTCCGCCGCCGTCGTCCACTGCGGACTGCGGCTGCGGCGCGCCCTGGACACCGTCCCCGGCCCGCTGCGGGCCGCCCTCGCCACCGTGCCCCTGCCGCTCCTGGTGGAGGAGGAGGACTGGCGGGCCGCCCTCGTCGACGCCGCCCGCCTCCTCGCCCGCGCCGAGCGCCGGGGCGACCGCTGGTCCCGGCTGGTCGCCGACGCCCTGCGCCCCGCCGTCGCCGCCGGTCCGCTCCTCCATGACCAGCTCGGCACCCCCGGCCGCCCGCCCCGCCCCCCGGCGGTGATCCACAGCGATCTCCACCCCCATCACTTCATCCTCTCGCCGCGCGCGGGCGACCCCGCCGCCGGGACCGCCTATGCCGTCCGCGCCGTCCTGGACTTCGACAACCTCCAGGTCGGCGATCCCCTGCTCGATCTCGCCTGGCTGGCCGAGGCCGCCGGGCGGGTCACCGGCTCGGTCGCCCGGCAGCGTTCGCTGACCGCGTTCCTCAAGGACGCCGTCCGGCTCGGTCTGCTCCGACCCGGCGAGGAGACCCTGCTGATGCCGCTGCTGATGGCGCACTCGCTGCCGGTGATCACCGATATCGCCGAGGACATCCTGGAGCGCGGTGTCATCGGCCCGCAGTGGCCCGGCTACTTCGCGCTGCTCTCCCCGGAGCGCAGACTCGGCATCCACCGCCGGCTCGCCCTCGCGGGACGGTCGCTCTGACCGGAGGAGCCCCGTGCGTCACGCGGGCCCCGGCCAACCGACCCCTTCGTGCCCGGGGACCGTGCCGCCCTGCTCGAACAGGCCAGACCCATCAGCATCGAGCTCGATGTCCGGCTCGGCGGTGGCACCATCGTGCTGCCCGGGGTCACCGTCGGAGCCACCACCGCGGTGGGCGCGGGCAGCGCCGTGACCCGGGATCCGCCCCCGGGCGTGGTCGCCGCGGGCGACCCGGCCCGGGTGCCGCGCCCGCTGCCGTAACGGAAGGCGGTCCCCTGCCGGTCCCCTGCCGGTCCCCTGCCGGTCCCCTGCCGGTCCCCTGCGGGTCCCCTTCCGGCCCCCGCGGCGCCGAACCGTGTCCGACCAGTGAAAGGCACCGCCCGTGGCCCCCTCCGCCCTGGCCGTCGTCTTCGACCACGACGGCACCCTCGTCGACACCGTCGGCCCCGACTTCGACGCCTGTGCCGCCCTCTGCGCCGAGTTCGGCGTCGTCCTCTCCCCGAGGCTGTGGGCCGACCGGATCTGCGGCCACCCCGACGGCCTGCCCGAACTGTTCGCCCGGCTGCGCGCCGCCGGCCGCACCGGCGACGACGACACCGCCCTGCACCGCCGGCTGGAGGCCCAGTGGGTGCGCGTCTTCGACCCCGGCCGGATCCGGCTGCTCCCCGGTGTCCTGGAACTCCTCGACTCCCTCCGGGATCTCGGTGTCCGGCTCGCCGTCGCCTCCGCCGCCGACCGGCACTGGGTGCTGCGCTGGCTGGACCACTTCGCCATCACCGACCGTTTCGAGACCGTGGTCGCCGGGGACGAGGTGCCGCACCGCAAACCCCACCCCGACGCCTATCTCGAAGCCGCCGCCCGCCTCGGGCTCGCCCCGGAACGGTGTGTCGCGGTCGAGGACTCCCGTACCGGGGTGGAGGCCGCCCGCGCCGCCGGGATGACCGTCGTCGCCGTCCCCACCGCCACCACCCGTCACTGCGATTACGGACGCGCCCACCATCTGCTCCCCGGCGGACTGCCCACCCTGCGCTGGCCGCTGCCCCCGCCGCCCCAACTCCCGCCGCACCCATGACCGATGACCCTTTGCGCCCGGGGGCGCGTACCGGCCAAAATCGGGAGGGTGACAGCGACACAACGGAACGCGGACATAGCCGAGATCTGGGACCAGCAGAGCATCTGGTCACAGGCCGCCAATCAGCTCAAGGCATCCGTCGAGAAAGCCAGGACCACCGCGCTCGGGCTGGTCATCACGGCGGCGGCGCTCGCCACCGCGGCCTCCCAGACCATGGACATCACCTCCTGGCTCGGCCCCCTGCTCGCCTTCGCCGCCGCCGGGGCCGCGGGCGCCGCCCCGATGGTCGCCCAGCGCGGCGGGCCCTCCCGGCTCAGCGACTGGATCCGGGCGCGGGCGGTCTCCGAGGCGCTCAAGGCCGAGGTGTACATCTGCCTCTCCGGAACCGGCCCCTACCGGGACCGGGACGGCGCCGCGGCCCTCCTCGCCCAGCGGGCCCACCGCTTCCGCTCGGACGCCACCGACCTGGTCCGCCACACCACCGGTATCACCCCCGCCGCCCGCCCGCTGCCCCCGGTCGGCGACATCGAGAGCTATGTGGAGCAGCGGCTGCGCCGCCAGATCGACGGCTACTACCGCCCCAAGGCGCTCTTCATGCACGGCCGGGTCGAACGGGTCGCCCGGGTGGAGCTGGTCTTCGGCGTCCTCGGCGCCCTGCTCGCCGCCGCCGCCGGGGCCTTCGCCGTCGATCTCCTCGCCGCCTGGGTCGCCGTCGCCGCCTCCCTCTCCATCGCCGTGACCGCCCATGGCATCGCCCAGCGCTACGCCTACCAGCATCTGGAGTTCCAGCGCACCGCCGAGCAGCTGGAGCATCTGCTGGAGGAGTGGAACGCCGACACCACCGGGTGCCACCAGCGGACGGCCACCCTGGTCACCGATTGCGAGCATGTCATCTCCATCCAGAACGAGGCATGGATGATCCGCTGGACCGTCAGCTGATGAGCGCTGCCGAGAGCGCCGTTCTCATCCTGGCCCAGGCCCTGGCCGCGGCCCGTTCCCGGCTGTTCCGGTACCGGGCGCGGGAACTCCCGCAGCCGGCCGAGGAGCTGGCGGAGTACGAGAGCGGGATCCGGGTGCCCCCGCGCGAGGTCGTGGAGGAGTACGCACGGGCCCTCGGCAGCGAACCGGGAGCCCTGGTCGACCTCTGGCGGGACGCGGTCGCCGAGGTCCACCGCACCGACCGGGCGTTCGAGGACCGGTATCTCTCCGCATGCCGCGAACTCGCCCCCGGCTCCGGCGCCCCCGCCCCCGGTTCCGGCTCCGGGGCCGCCTCAACCGGCGCCCCCGGCTCCGCCACCCCCGGCCGGGCCCGGACCCCGTCGCCCGCCCCGTACGCCGTCGAGCGCCGGATCGTCCCCCGGGGCGACCCGGGACCGGGCACCCCCTTCCCCCGCCGCGACCCGGACCACCGGCGGGTCCTGCTCCGCGACATCCCCGGCAGCGGCCGGGGGCGGCTGCTCCGGCGGGAGACCCTGCGGGCCGCCGAGACCCCGCGCGGAGTGGTCCCCTTCCCGCTCTCCGCCGCCGTCCTCGACCGCCCCGACAACCCGCCCGCGCCCGCGGACCTCCTCGCCCTCTGCGGCTCCGCACTCGCCGACGAGCAGCCCTCCGGCTGGGCCGAACGGCTCTTCGCCGCCGGGCGGGCGCTGCTCCTCGTCGAAGGCGTCGAGGACCTCCCGCCCACCGCCCGGGAGGGGATCCGCCATTGGCTGGAGCGGCTGGCCGGGGACCACCCCCGCACCGAGGCGCTGGTGACCGCGTCGCTCTCCGCCGTCCCCGGCGACTGGCTCGCCGACGCGGGCTTCACCGAGTACCGGCTCGCCCCGCTGGCCTGGCCCGAGGTGGCGTCCTATCTGGCCACCGAGCCCTGGTCCCGGGCACCGGACGCCGAGGGCGGACAGCGGCTGACCGAACTGCTGCGCCAGGACCCGGCCCTCGCCCGGATGGCCCGGGACACCCTGGTCCTGGCCGAGCTGGGCTTCCCGTACATCGAATCCGGGCCGCTCGGGCCCCGCCGGGTCGATCTGTATCTGGCGGCGACCACCGCCCTCGCCGACCCGGAGCCCGCACCGGAGACCGACGGCGGCGCCCCGCTGGTCCGCGGCCTCGCCCTCTGGCTCCAGCGCAACGGCGTGCCCCACGCCACCCGTGACCAGACGCTCCGCCAGTTCGAGCGGGCACTGCCCGCGATAGCCCCCGGCACCGACCCGGCCGCCGTCCTGGCGCGGCTGCTCGACCACGGGGGCCTGCTGACGGAGACCGCCCCGGACCGGATCGCCCTCGTCCACCCCTCGGTCCAGTCCTATCTCGCCGCCCGGGAGGCCGCCGACACCGACGCCCTCGGCGAGATCCTGCGCCACGCCCATGAGGACCGCTGGCGGGAGGTGGCCGTCTTCGCCGTCGGCTGCGCCCGCACCTCCGAACGGGCCGGCTACCTCGACGGTCTGCTGGAGCGCGCCGAGCGGGAGCCCGACCGCGCGCCCCGGCTGGTCCTGATCGCCGCCGAGGCGCTGCTGGACCTCCCGGAGCTGGAACGGGATCTGCACTCCCGTATCCGGGGGCGGCTGGCGGAGCTTCTGCCACCCCGCACCGCCTCGGACGCCGACGAGATCGCCGCCGCCGGCCCCCGGATCCTGCCGCTGCTGCCGGACCCCCGGCAGCTCGACCCGGGGGACCCCCGGACCGCCCTGCTGCGGCGGGCCGTCACACGGATGGCCGACGAGCGGGTGGCCGCCGAACTCACCCTTGACGAACGGGTCGACGGCGGCCCGGCCGGGGAGTATCTGCGCCGCTTCCCCGCCGCCCTGCCGCCCTCACCCTCGGTCCCGGTCCCGTCGGCACCCGAGCCGCTGCCCGACCGTACGGCCGCCACCTGGCCCGCCGTCGAGCAGATCCCCGCCACCCCTGAGCCCGCCACCGACCCGGAGCCCGCCGCGGGCGTGGTCCGGCTCGACGGCGGCGAGGACCCCGACACCCTGGCCGCGCTGGCCCCCGGTGCCCGCCGGGCGGTCTGCGGACCCGACGGCGACCCCGCCCTGCTGGCGCTGCTGCCCCGGCTGCACACGGTGGTCGCCGAGGACCACGCCCGCCCCGTCGACCTCGCCCGGCTCACCGTGCTGCCGCTGCTGCGCACCCTGGTCCTCACCCGGGGCGCCGCCCCCCGCGACCTCTCCCCGCTGGCGGGCACCGGGGTGATGTTCCTGGAGATCTCACCCGCCCCCGAGCCCTCCGTCGTCGCCCAGCTCGCCACCCTGGCACGGCTCCGGGTGCTCCACCTCCCCGGCGCGAAACGGCGCTATGTCGAGAGCCTGCGGGAGCTGCTCCCGGATGTCGCCCTGGTACGCGGCCCGTTGTCGCTGCCGGAGCATCCCGCTTTCGGCCACCGGGACGGCCCCGGCAGGGCAGAATGAGCCGGGTCGCGCCGGGGAGGAGAGCCGGGAACCGCGCGGCGGACCACCCGGACTGCCCGGACGAAGCGGACGAAGCGAACGCGGACGAAGCGAACGAGGAGGGCCGTGGTGCTGAGGTACGAGAAGGAGTTCGACCCGGCGGTGACCGGCACCCCCGCCGGGGCGGCCCTCGCCGCCGCGCCGTCCGACAGCCGGGCCGCGCCGTCCGACGGCGGGACCATGCCCCGCGACCGGGCCCCCGGATCCTCCGGCGGCACCCCCGCAGGGCCGGGTGACCCGCCCGGAAAGCCCGGTGATCCCGCCGTTCCGTCCGAGGAGGGATACGCCGCCGACGACGCCGTCTATGTCTTCGACGACGAGAAGGCCGTCCTCGCCGTCAATGTGGCCCTCACTATCGGGCGGCCCCTGCTGCTCTTCGGCCCGCCCGGCTCCGGCAAGTCGACCCTGGCCCCCAATGTGGCCCGCCTCCTCGGCTGGGAGTACTACGCGCATGTCGTCACCGCGCGGACCGAACCCGAGGATCTGCTCTGGCGGTTCGACGCCCTCAGGCGCCTCAATGACGCCCAGGCCCACCAACTGGACGACAACAGCGAGAAGTACTACACCAAGGGCCCCCTGTGGCGGGCCTTCGCCGCCTCCACGGGCCGCCGGGCCGTCGTCCTCATCGACGAGATCGACAAGGCCGACCCCGATCTGCCCAACAGCCTCCTCGGCCCGCTCGGTTCGCTCTCCTTCCCCGTCCCCTGGAACGAGCGGGAGACCGTCACCGCCCAGCGCGACCTGGCGCCCTTCGTCGTCATCACCACCAACAACGAACGCGAGCTGCCCGGACCGTTCATCCGCCGCTGTGTCGTCCATGAGCTGGCCCCGCCCACCCGGGACCATCTGCTGCTGGTCGCCTCCTCCCATCTGGGCGCCGCCTACGACCAGGAGTGGGCCGGCCGGGTCGCCGACCACATCCTCGCGGTACGGGAACTGATGCCCGACCCCGCCACCGGGCCGAGCACCGCCGAGTTCCTGGACGCCCTCAAGGCGAGTCAGCAGCTCGGCATCGCCCCCGGCACCACGGCCTGGGACGAACTGGAGAGCATCACCCTCCGCAAGCGCCGCCCGGGGCTGGAGCCCGCGCCATGAGCGCCCGGGGGGAGATCTCCCTGGGGGATCTCTACCGGGCCGTCACCGGGCTGCGGCCCGCCGACGCCGGGACCGTCGCCGCGATGGCCGGACTGCTGGGCCTCGCCGAGGAGGTCTGCCCCGCCCGGGACGACCGGCCGGCCCCCCGCCGCCCGGACCCCTCCCCGCTCCTTCCGCCGCCTCCGACCCTCCCGCCGCCCCCGCCCCGCGCGCTGGTCACCCCCGAGCGCGTGCCCTGGCCCGAGCCGCGCGCTACCTCCGTACCCGAGAGCCACGGCCCCGCCGTCCGCTTCGCCGAACGCGCCCCGCGCTTCTCGCTCACCCCCGTCGACGGCCTGCTCACCCGTACCGTGTCCGCGCCCGGCGGCACGGCGGGGCCCACCCCCGAACCCCTCCTGCGCCCCGTGGTCACCACCGCCCTGCCGCACGAGCCGCCGTGGAAACGGGAGTGGGCGCGCGGGGTGATGGTCGCCGCGCTCTCCATCCCCGTCGAGAGCCGCGAGTTCGACCAGCGGGAGCTGCTGCGCCGGGTCGCCCGCCAGGACGCGCTGCGCTCCGTACCCCGCCGCAGCAGACTCACCACCCGCCTCGGCGCCCAGCTCCTCCTGGACCACGGACCGGCGATGGCCCCCTTCCAGGACGACCGCGCCTGGGTACGGGAGCTGGCCGCCAGCGTCGCCGGCCGGGACCGGCTCGACGTGCTGCGCTTCCGGGGCACCCCCGGCCGGGGCGTCGTCCGGCGCGACCCGCTCGACCGCGGCCCCTACCGGGCGCCGCAGCCCGGCACCCCGGTCGTCCTCTTCTCCGACCTCGGCCGTACCCGGCATCCGCTGCCCGACCGGTGGGCCCCGCGCCCGGGGGAGTGGACCGCCTTCCTCGACGGCGTCACCCGCGCGGGCTGCCCGGTGATCTGTGTGACCCCCTACCCCGGCACCGACTACCCGGCCGCGCTCCGCCGCACCGTCGCCTTTGTCCCGCTGGACCGCTCCCTCTCGCTCCGGCACGCCCACGCCATCGTGGACCGCACCCGCCGCACCCGGGAGCGGGGGTGACGGGGGGCCCTCCGGAGGCCGCGGCGAACCCGCCGGGTGACGCCGACGGACGGGACGCCGTCGGACGGGACGCCGTCGGACGGGACGGCGACGGTGGTGACCGTGGCGCCGCCCCGTACGCGCCGGCCCTCCCGGAGCCCCTGCCGGGCGCACCTCTCACGCCCGAGGGCGCAAGCGGCACCGGAGTGCCCGGTGGGACGGGGGACGATCCGGCCCTGCCCCCGGTCGCGGCCGGACGGCGGGCGATGGCCGCGTACATCGGGGAACTCGCCCGCGACCGCCCCCAGGTGGTCGCCCTCGCCGAGTGCCTCTGTCTCGCCGCCGGGGTCGAGCAGTCCCTCCTCCGCCGGGCCCGGCTGCGCTTCCTGCCCCGGAGCACCGCCGGTCTGGAGGCGGAGCTGTGGTTCTCGCCGCTGGTCGAGGCGGCCGGCGACCGGGCGTTGCTGCTGCACCCGCTCGCCGCCGATGTGCTGCGCGAACGGCTCGCCCGGGGCCCGCGCGCACACGCCGAGGCCGTCCGCGCCTTCACCGAGGAGGCCCACCGCGAGGCCACCCCCCTGGTCCGCTGGTTCGAACGGCTGCTCTGGGCCGGGCTCTTCCCGGAACCGGACGACGGCCCGCTGGTCGACCGGGAGCTGCGCCGGGTGCTGACCGCCGTCACCGCCACCGGCGCGGACGCCGACGACCTCGGCCGCTGGGCCCTGCACTATCTGCCCCGGCTGCCCGCCGGGGTGCTCCGCCACGACGACGCCTGGCGCATCCAGGTCGCCTCATCGGAGCGGCTCGGTCTGGAACCGCCCGCCGACCTCACCGGACTGCCCCGCCCGCCCGCCGCCCAGGCCCGCTCGCTGGTCCACCGGGAGGTGGTGATCGGGGTCGAGGCCCGCTCCGGCGGGGTCGTCCTCAGCCGCCCGCCCGCCCCCGACGCCCGCCCGCTGCGGGCCACCGGAGTGTGGAAGGTCCGTCTCGACGCGGTCAGCGCCCTCACCCCGGCACCCTCCCACGCCGAACCCGTCCGGCTGGAACTCGACGACGGCCAGCGCCTCACCCTCCCGTTCACCGCGCTCCAGCGGCTGGACACCCGGGGCCGGGCGGTCCTCAGCGTGGCCCGCCCCGGCACCGCCGTCGAGACCGCCGTCGCCACCGGCGACCTCGTCCCCGGCGGCGCCCGGTACGCCCTGCTGCTCGCCGACGGCACCATCCTCCGGTACGAGGCCGACGGCACCCTGCGCGGCTTCCTCCCCGCCGAAGGTCCCCGTACCCACCTCACCCTCTCCGCCGACGGCTCCCGTGTCGCCTGTCTGGAGGGGACGGCGGTACGGGAGTTCTCGGTGCTGGACGCCCTGACCCCGGAGCGCCACTTCCGGGGCCGGTACACCGTCCACCGGATGGACTTCACCGCCCGCCGCCAGGAATCCGTCCGCTGGGTCGTGGAGTACGGCGGGCAGCTCACCCTGGAACAGGAGGACGGGCCGGACATCGTCTACCCGGGGGTCGAGGGAGCCCAGGGTGTCTGGCCGCTGGCCGGCCTCCCGGGCGCCGCCGCCGTCCTCCACCACCGCGACCGGCGGCTGAAGCTGCACACCCCCGACCGACCCCGGGGGAGCACCCTCGCCCTCGGGGTCACCACCGTCGCCGCGCACCCCCTGCGTTCCTCCATCGCCGCCGCCACCGAGGACGGCACCGTCCTCCACTGGTCCCCCGGCGAGGAGGCACCGGTCGCCATCGGCCGGGCACCCTGGCCGGTCACCGCGCTCGCCCTCGGCGCCGACGACCGCCTCGCCGCCGTCGGCGGGGACTCCCGGCTGCTGCTGTGGAACCTCACCGACCCCGAACCGCTGCCCCGGTACGTCCCGCTGGAGTTCCTCGCCGAGCGGGTCCTCGCCCACCCCGGCGGCGGCTGGCTGGTCTCCGGCTCGGGCGGCCCGGTGGAACTCACCACCGAGGACGGCCGCCGCCACCGGGTGCTCCCCGCCCGTGCGCCGGCCGACGACGACCCCGACGACCCCGACGACTGGCTGAGCGACCTCGTCCTCGCCGAGATCGACCGCTCCGGGATCCCCTCCCTCTTCACCGGCCCGGCCGCCGCCCCCGACCGGCTCGCCGCCGCCGGGGTGCGCGCCCTGGTCGTCGGCCCCTTCACCCCCGCCCCGCCGGAGGAGACCGACCCCGCCGAGTACGAGGAGATCGCCGCGCTGCGCACCGAGGCCCGCCGCCATGGGATCCGGATCCTGGTGGACCTCCACCCCGGACCGGACCGGGGCGGCGGCCCCGACCGCCGTGGCCGGTTCCTCGACTCCGCCCGCCGCTGGCTCGACCACGGCGCCGACGGCATCCGGGTCAGCGCCGCCACCGAGGTCGGCGAGGGCGACCTCGAGGACCTGCGCCACCTCCTCGACGGCTACGACAACCGGGTCCTGGTCCGCCGCAGCCTGGAGGCCCCGCACGCCGTCCTCTCCTTCGACCTGGAGGACATGGGCGCCCTCTCCGGCGTCTGCGACATGGTCGTCCCCTCCTCGCTCGCCATCGCGCTCGCCCGCGCCCTCCACGACGCCGACCTCCACTCCTACGGGGCCCAGCTGATGGACGCCCAGTTCTCCCTGGAGAGTTCGGGACTGCGCGCCCGCTGGGGTCACTGCCTGCCGGAGCTGATCGCCCCGGACCGGCGACGGCTGGCCGCCGCCGTGCTGCTCGCGCTGCCCGGCTCCCCCTCCCTCCCCCTCGACCTGCTGCGCGATCCGGAGATCGCCGCCCTGCTGGAGCTGCGCCGGGGCCATCTCGCCCTCTCCCGGGGCGACTTCCGGGCCTGGCTCTTCGACCGGCCCGAACTCCTGGGCGTGGTACGGAGCCATGGCGACGAGACCGTGTTCGCCCTCGCCAACTCGGGTACGAGGCCCCTCGCCGCCCCCGTCACCTCCGCCGACCTTGGCCACGGGGGGTCGCTGCGGCTGCTGGACCTGGTCGACGGGACCACGGTCGAGGCCCCGGACCAGGAGCCCGTACGGGCCGTCGTCGCGGGCGGCGGCGTCCGCTGGTTCCTGGTGTCGCGCCCCGCGCCCACCGCCGTACCGGGGGAGTGACACGATGGCACGCCCACGGATCTTCCTCAGCCACAGCTCCTCCCAGTGCGCCGCACAGGGATGTGTCTGCCGTGCCTATCTGCTGGCCCTGGAGGAGGAGCTGAGGGAGCGCGGATGCGAGCCGGTGGTGGACCGGAACCTCCTCACCATCGGGCTGTGGAACCCCCAGGTCCTCAAGGAGATGAAGACCTGTCACGGTCTGATCGTGCTCCTCTCCCCGCATGCGCTCGGGTCGGACTACATCCTTCAGGAACTCACCGTGGCCCTCTACGAAGAGGCCTCGAATCCGCACTTCCTGCTGCTGCCCGTGCTGCTGCCGGGGGTGCGGCGCCGGCATCTCCCGAAGAGCAAGCTGCACAAGCTGGATCTCGGCCGCTACGACATGGTCGACTGGCCGCCGGCACCCGCCGGGACCGAGGCCGCGGCCGGGGCCGGTTCCCCGCCGGAGTCCGAGGCCGCACCCGAGCCCGCGCCCAAGGACGAGGACGAGGCCGCCACCGGACCCCGGACCGGACCGGCCGGGGTGCCCGAGAAGATCTTCAGCAGGCTCCTCCCCCTGGTGGAACACCTCGGCGCCGTACCCCACCCCGAGGTCACCGACTTCGTCGCCGGCCGCATGACCGATGTCTCCGACCTGGCCCTCGCCCGTACCGCCGAGATACTCGGCCTCGCCACCCTCGCCTACGCCACCGACCACACCCGCCATATCGTCGCCCAGGGCCTGCTCACCGAACGCCCGGTCCAGGAGCTGGGCGACCCCTGCGTCGTCCGCAGCGCCTTCCAGCACTTCCTGCCGCAGGTGAAGGCCGCCGAACACCGCGCCGACATCGTGGACCTCGTGGTCCCCTTCGCCCGGATCCCCGGCCCGGACGCCGAACTCCTGCGGCGGGTCGCCCTCGGCGACGGCGACCGGATCGCGTTATTGCGCTCCACCCTGGGCGAGACCCCCGGGCTCTTCGTCCACCGGGCCAGTGAGACCCCCGTCTCCTGGGCGGTGCGCAAGGCGGTCCCCCGGCTGGACGGAACGGCCTTCGCCGACGGCCTCGTCGCCGGAATCCGCGAACTGCTCCACGAGGAGCTGGCGATGGGGGAGCCCTGCGCCCCGGAGACGCTGGCCAGACTGCTCACCCGCCATGAGACCGAGTCCGGCGGCCCCTTCACCGTCGTCCTCCATCTGCCGCCCGACCCCTCGCTGGTCCGGCTGCTGCTCACGGAGTTCCCCCGGCTGCTCTTCCTCTTCGCCCACGAGCAGATAGCGCCGCGGAACGGCACCGGCGCGCCCGCCACCCTCCAGGGCCTGACCGCAGGGCAGGAGTGGGACATGGTGGAGACCTACCGGAAGTTCCGGAGCTGAGTTCCGCTCGGGCCCCCTCGGTCGTCCCCCTCGGGCGCCCGGCTGTCGGAGGCGTCTCGTATGCTCCCGGCCATGAACGCCGGGGAGAATACGGAACGACGGGTCGTCGACGGCAGATTCGCGCTGGAGGCGCGGCTGGGCGGCGGCGGGATGGGCACCGTGTGGCGCGCCCGTGATCTGCTCCTGGACCGGGACGTGGCGCTGAAGGAGGTCCGCCCCGGCGACCCGGCGCTCGCCGAGAACGACCCGGAGGCCGCGCGTACCCTGCGCGCCCGGGTGCTGCGGGAGGCCAGGGCCCTCGCCCGGGTCGAACACCCCAATGTGGTCATGATCCACCATATTGTCGATGGATCCGCCGGATCCGACAGCGGTGGCAGCGGTGACAGCCGCTACCCCTGGCTGGTGATGGAGCTGGTCACCGGCGGGTCCCTCCAGGACCGGCTGGCCCAGGGGCCCCTGACGCCCCAGGAAGCCGCCCGGCTGGGCCGGGAGATCCTGGCGGCGCTGCGGGCGGCGCACACCGCTGGGATCCAGCACCGCGATGTGAAACCCGCCAATGTTCTGCTGCGCCCCGACGGCCGCCCCGTCCTCACCGACTTCGGGATCGCCGCCATCCGCGAGTCCACCGCGCTGACCACCACCGGATCCCTCATCGGGACCCCCGACTACATGGCGCCCGAGCGGATCACCGGGGACGACGGCGGCCCCTCGGCGGATCTGTGGTCGCTGGCGATGATGCTGTACGTGGCGGTGGAGGGGCGCCATCCGCTGCGCCGGGCCACCACCATGGCCACCCTCGCCGCAGTGATCGGCGAGGAGGTGCCGCCACCGCACCGGGCGGGGCCGCTGACCGGGGTGCTGATGGCGCTGCTGGTACGGGACCCGGCGGCCCGGCCGGACACGGCGGCGGTGGAGGCGATGCTCACGGCGGTCCTGAACGGGGCCGCCCCGGTGGCGCCCGGGCCGGCGGGGGCCACCTCGTACCGGCTGACCCCGCCGCCGCCCACCGCGCCGCCCGTTCCGCCCACCGCCGCGCTGTGGGACGCGCCGGGGGAGCCGCCCCGGGACCGGATACCGCAGAACACCGGCGGACCGCCGTACCCCTCCGGCGACGGGGGCACCCCCGATCCCCGTATCGACGTCATCCGGCGGCCGGACGGAGCCGCGACCCGCTCCCGTACCGCCCGTCGGGCCACGGCGGCCGGGGTGTCGGCGCTCGCCGTCGCCCTCGTCGGCGCGCTGGCGTGGACCGTACTGCCGATGATCGGAGACAAGAAGGCGGCCGACCCCGCCGCCGCGCCCTCCGCCGCCCCGTCCACCGCGTCCCGGACCGCCTCCGGCCGGGCCACCGCCGCCCGTACGGCCTCCGGGTCGCCGGCGAAGGGCGGTTCCACCCCGGCGAAGGGCGGCGACCGCCCGGCCGGCGAGCCCTCGGGGACGCTGCTCACGCCCCAGCGCATCCGCACCGTGATCAAGGAGCTGACCGCCGCGGCCGGCACCGACCGGGTCAGCTCCTTCAGCGTCTACCCGGAGCACGCCTCCATGCAGGCCATCGTGAAGGGCAGCGACTCCCGGTACGACACCTATGTCTACAACGCCGGACGGGGCGTCACCAAGGGCACCATCAGCAGCCGGATGATGTCGATGTTCCGGCCCGTACACCTCTCCGACTACGACTGGGACGTGGTTCCGGAGCTGCTGCGCCGGGCCGACCGGGAGCTGAACATCGACGAGCCGACCATGCGCTACGTCACCGTCTCCCTGCCCAACACCCTCAGCGGCACCCGGCCGGGTCTCTCCGTGTATCTGACGGACGAGTACGGCAGCGCCTATCTGACGGCCGACCCCCGGGGCAAGGTGCTCAAGACCTATCCGGCCGAGGACTGAGCGCGCCGCCCCGCCCGGACGCCACCGCCGCCAGATGGTCCGCCAGGGTGTGCGGGGCCCGCCACCCCCGCCGCTCCGCCCGGGTCACATCGAGGACCACCCCCCGGGCCAGCTGCTCCACCGCGTACCGGGTGAGCCAGGGTTCACGGCCGGGCCGCAGCCGTGCGACCCGCTCCGCCGCCCCCGCCACCGACCGGGCGACGGAGACCGGGAGCCGCCCGATCCCGGCGGGTGTGCCATGGGCCGTGAGCACCGCGCGGATCGTACGGTCGCGGGGGTACGGGACGGGGTCGGCGATGTTGTACGCGCCCGGCGGCCACCCCACCGCCCGCAGCGCCGCGTCGGCGAGATTGTCCACCGAGGTCAGGCTGAGCAGCACATCGCCGCCGGGCAGCAGCAGCCGTCCCCGCCGGACCCGGGAGAGCAGCCGGGGCACCAGATGGGGGTCGCCCGGCCCGTACACCGCGCGCGGGCGCAGCACCACGGCGCCCGAGGCGAGGGCCCGGGCCTCCCCCTCGGCCTTGGTGCGGCCGTAG
This sequence comes from Streptomyces sp. NPDC000594, assembly GCF_040299965.1. Lineage (NCBI taxonomy): Bacteria > Bacillati > Actinomycetota > Actinomycetes > Kitasatosporales > Streptomycetaceae > Streptomyces > Streptomyces sp. NPDC000594. The sequence goes on from NZ_JBEPCY010000010.1 coordinate 217,601, forward strand.
GCGTTCAGCTGTCCCCGTACCGGATGGTCCTCGGTGATCGGACGGTCGCCGACGGGTGGCGCGTACACACTGGCGCTGCTCATCCAGACCACGGGGCGGTCCCCGGCGGCCCGCAGCAGCCGGGTGGTCCCGCCGACGTTCACCGCGCGCATCCCGGCCTCGGCGGGGGAGCCGGGCACCGGGTCGCCGACCGCCGCCGCGCAGTGCACCACGAAGTCGGCGTCGCCCAGGTCGGGTTCGCCGTGCCGGGCGTCCCAGGGGAGATGGCGCCCGACGGGTCCCGGGCGGCGGCCCACGCACACCACCTCAAGACCCCGCTCGGCGGCGAGCGCGGCGATCCGTGAGCCGCAGAAGCCGCTCGCGCCGGTGACGGCGACGGTGGTCATCGGGGGGCCTCCGCATGCGGCGGGACGGCCCCGGCGCGGACGGTGAGGGAGCGCCAGCCGGGCAGCGCGGCCCCGCGGTCCACCCGGGAGCGGACCACGACGGGGCGGTACGGGGCGAGCGCGGCCAGCAGATCGTCCAGCTGGGCATGGGCGAGGCGGGCGCCCGGACAGCTGTGCGGGCCCGCGCCGAAGACCAGCCGGGCGACGGCGGCGGGGGCGGGGTCGCGGGCGTCGGGGGCGTCCCGGTGGGCCCGTACCGCGTGCCGGGCCACCAGGAGCAGCCGGTCCCCGGCGCGGACGGGGCGGCCGGCCAGTACCGCGTCCTCGGCGGCGACCCGGGGCAGCAGCGGGGAGGCGGCGGTGACCCGCAGCAGCTCCCCGACGAGCACGGGGCGCAGCTCCTCGTCGGCGGCCTGGTCCCAGAGTCCGGCGTCGGCACACCAGGCGACGGCGCGGGGCAGTGCGGCGACGGTGGTGTTGACGGTGGCGACGGCGAGTGCGGACCGTACCCCGGCGTCGGAGTCGCCGGGGGACAGCAGCGCTTCGAGCCGGGCGGTGGCCTCGGCGGCCGCGCGGGAGGTGCCGGGGCGCCGGGGTCCTGGGAGATGGTCGCGGACGGCGAGGGCGGCGGCGCGGGCGGCGGCCCCGGCCACGGCCTCGGGGGCGGCGGGGATGTCCAGGAGCGCGCCGACGGTCGCCCCCGACAGTTCGCGGGCGAGCGCCACCAGTTCCACCGGCCGGCCGTCCCGCAGCGGGGCGAGCCGCCGCTCCAGCACCGCGCGCCACACCGGCCGCAGCCGGTCGACGCCGTCGGCGCCGAGCCCCTGGGCGATGCTCCGCCGGGTCGCGCGGTGCCCCGCGCCCTCCTGGTCGAAGAGCCCGCCGCCGGAGGAGAGCCGCCGCACCGCGCCCCCGGTGGTCCCCGCCGCCGTCCGGTCCAGCGGCACCCGGGTCAGCGCCTCCCGGTACGCGGCCCCGTCGTGCACCACGACGGCCCGCCCGAGCCGCACCACGGCCCGCCCCCGGACGGCGGCGAGCAGGGCGAACAGCAGCGGATGCGCCCGTGTGTAGACACGACGGTCCCGCCGCCGCGCCCGGCGGACACGGGGGGAGACCGATGCGGGACGGGTCATGGTTTCACCTGGTGCTCTCGTGAGAATCGGATGTCGGCGGCCACTCCACCCACGTCCCGCCCGCGGCCGGTGACCCGGCCGGGGGCCCGGTCCGGCGCCCGGACCGGGGGGTCAGCGGATGTGGACATCGTGGTCGTCGGCCGGCAGATAGCGGCGGTCCCAGGACCACAGCAGGGTGCGGCGGGCGCCCCAGGCCCGGGGGCGGCGCAGGCTGGCCCGGACCACCAGGTTCTCCGCGCGGACGACGCGGGCGCTGTGCTCGCGGGCCCGGTTGAGGAGGACGACGTCCTCCGGCGGGCCCTGGAGCGGCACCCTCGGGGTGCCCCCGCAGCGGAGGTAGAGGTCCGCGGTGATGGCGAGGTTGTGGCCGTGGCAGAGCACATAGGGGGTGCGGTAGCGCGGCTGCCGGTGGGTGCGGCGCCAGCGGCCGTAGAGCGCGGCGGTGCGGACGACGGCGGGCAGCAGCCGGCGCAGCAGGCGCGGGGTGCCCTCGTCGCGGCGCGGCACGCTCCGGCCGCAGACCATCTCGGCCCCGGCCGTGAACTCCGCGCGTGCGGCGGCGGTCCAGTCGGGTGCGGGCAGGCAGTCGGCGTCGGTACGGGCCAGCAGGCGGGCGCCGTGCGCGATGGCGTACCGGAAGCCGGTGTCGACCGCGCAGCCCGTCCCCTGTTCCGGTTCGGGGACCACCTGGACGGGGAAGGGTGCCTCCCGGGCGAACCGGCGGGCCAGCTCCCCGGTGCCGTCGGTGGAGGCGTTGTCGACCACGACCAGGGCGAACGCGGTGTCGTGCTGCGCGGCGAGGGCGGCGAGCGTCGCGGGCAGGGCGTGTTCCTCGTTGTACGCGGGGACCACCACCCAGAGTTCGGGTCCGGTGTCGGCGTTCATCGGACCCGCACCCGCCCGCCCCCGGCGGAGGCGCCGAGGTGCCGGGCCGCCAGCCGGGCGGTCGCCGCCCGGTCGGGTTTGCGGGAGCGGCCGGAGAGCGGCACCTCGGCGAGGAGCACCGCGTCCGGGCGGGCGTTCCCCATGCGGGCGAGCGGTGGCTCCAGCGCCGCCCGGATCCGCCGGGGGTCCGTGCCCGGCGCCGGCTGGACGACGGCCACCAGGCGTTCGTCGCCGTCGCCGGTCTCCACCCCCACCAGCAGGGCGAGTTCCACACCCGGGATGTGCAGCGCCGGTTCGTACAGGCCCGGGTAGATGTTCTCCGCGTCCCGCAGCACCATGTCCTTGAAGCGGCCCGCGAGGACGATCCGGCCGTCGGCCAGCAGCCGTCCCCGGTCGCCGGTGGCGACCCAGGGGTCGGGGTCCTCGCCCAGATAGCGGTCGCGGGTGGCGGGCCCGGAGAGCAGCAGTTCACCGGAGGCCGCGGCGCGGGCGGTGACCCCCGGCAGCGGGGTGCCCACGAGATCTCCCGCGCCGTCGAACGCGGCCTTCTCGCGGGCCTCCACGGCCGCCGCGGGGAACAGCTCGGTCAGCGCGTACACCCCCCATGCCGCGTCCGCGCCCGCCGCCCGTACCCGTTCGAGGAGGCCGGCCCCGGCGGGTGCGGACCCGGTCCACACCTGTCCGGTGAACCGCGCCCCGGCCGCCAGCGCGGAGCGCAGCACCGGCGGTGTCAGATAGGTGGCCTGCGGGCGCAGCCGGGCCAGTTGCCGGGCGAGGGCGCGCGGGGTCCTGGCGGGCAGGGCGACGGGGGCGCCCTCGGTCAGTGAGGGCAGCAGGACGAAGAAGGTGCCGCCGAGCACCGGCCGGCCGGGTTCGGGCCGTACCAGGGCGCGGACCGAGGCCATTCCGGCGGCGAGCGAGGAGCGGGTGTGCACCACGGCCCGGGGCCGGGCGGTGGTGCCGGAGGTGAAGACGATGACCGCGTCCCCGTCGCCGTCCACCGGGCGCGGCAGCGGGCCGTGTCCGGGTTCCAGCGCGGCGGCGCAGCCGGGCAGCCGGGGTCCCACCGTGGCCACCGGGCCCAGCTCCGTGAGGTCGGGGAGGGCGAGCCGGGCCCGCCGGGCGAGCGGGCGGGCCCAGCCGGCCACGGCCTGGGCGGTGGCGTCGGCGAGGACCAGCGCGGGGCGGGCCAGGGCGAGCCGGGCCCGCAGCACCTCGGGTCCGGCGCCGGGGTCGAGCACGGCGGCCCGGACCCCGAGCCGGTGCAGGGCGAGCAGCAGGGCGAGGGCGCGCGGCCCGGGCCGTACCGCGACTCCGGCGGTGTCCCCGGGGCCGAGGCCCCGGGTGTGCAGGGCGACGGTGTATCCGTCGGCGAGCGCGGCGAGTTCGGCGCGGGTGACCAGGGTGCGCACGGCCCCGGTGGGCCCGGTGCCGAGGACGGCGGGCCGGTGGCCGTCCCGGCGGAGCGCGTGGTCGAGGGCGTCCAGCATCAGCGGGGGTCCTCCCCGTGGCGGCCGGGCCCCTGGTCGAGGTACCAGCGGGCGGTGCCGACGATGCCGTACGCGCCGAGCCGCCGGGTGGAGTTCGCCACCACCATGTCGGGGGCGTGGACGATGGCGGTGGTGCGCCGCCGCACCCGGTTGAGGAAGAGCCGGTCGGTGGGGGAGGGGCGGCGCGGCATGCCTCCGGCCTCCTCGTACAGCCGGGCGGTGATCGCCATGTTGTTGCCCGCGTGCATGCGGTACGGGGCGAGATAGCCATGGCGGCGGTGGTGCGCGGGCCGTATCCGCCCGAAGAACGCGGCGGTGGTGACCAGGGCCCGGAATCCGGCCCGGCCCAGCGGCCCGTGTTCGTCGGGGCGGGCGGTGATCCGGCCGCAGACCATGCCGGCGCCGGCCGCGAACTCCGCCCGTGCGGCGGCGGTCCAGCCGGGTACGGGCAGACAGTCGGCGTCGGTACGGGCCAGCAGCCGGGCGCCGTGCGCGATGGCGTACCGGAAGCCGGTGTCCACCGCGCAGCCGACCCCCTTGTCGGGTTCGTCCAGGACATGGACGGGGAAGGGTGCCTCACCGGCGAAGCGGCGGGCCAGCTCCCCGGTGCCGTCGGTGGAGGCGTTGTCCACGACGACCAGGGTGAAGTCACGGTCGCGCTGGGCGGCCAGGGCCCGGAGGGTGTCGCCGATGCGTGCCGCCTCCTGGTGGGCGGGGAGCACCACCCACAGCGGGGTGCCGCCCATGCCGGAGGTGCCGCCCATGCCGGAGGTGCCGGTCATGCCAGGGGTGCCGGTCATGACACCTCCCACAGCACGGTCATGACGCTCACTCCGCCGCCGAGGCCGACCAGCAGGACCCGGTCGCCGGGGTCGAGTTCGTCCCGTATTCGGTCGAGCTGGATCCCGAGGGTGGCGCTGGCGACATTGCCCAGCTCGGGCACGGTGACCACCAGCCGGTCCTCGGGGACCCCGGTGAGTTCGGCGAACCGTTCCAGATAGGGGACGGTGACCTGGTGGACCAGGACCCGGCGCAGATCGGTCCACTCCAGGCCGTTGCGGTGCCGGACCCGGTCCAGCGCGGAGGTGCCGATCTTCTCGAAGACCTCGCGCAGCTCATGGCCGTCGCCCCGGAAGTAGGTGTGTTCGTCGCCGCGCGGATGGCGCGATCCGCCGCCCGCTATGCCGCCGACCCGCCAGTGCTCCGAGTGGGTCTCGGTGTCCACATCGAGGATCCCGCCCCGGGCGACCGGCTCGAGGACCACGGCGGCGCCCGCGTCGCCGAAGGTGTATCCGGCGAAGTGCGCGCGGAAGTCGTCGAGTCCGGGCGGGTCATGGCGGACGGCCCGGCTCGGGGTCTCGCCGGTGACGACCAGGGCCCGCCGGGCCCGGCCGGCGAGGATCATGGCGCGGGCCAGGTCGACGCCGTTGACGAAGCTGTTGCAGGCGTTGGTCACATCCAGCGCGTGGGCGCGGGAGCCGAGCGCGGCCTGGACGACATGGGCGGTGGCCGGTTCGGCGAGGTCCCGGCTGGCGGAGGCGAAGACCAGCAGATCGATGTCGAGGGGGCCGTACCCGGCCCGCTCCAGCGCCACCCGGGCGGCGCGCTCCGCCAGGGTGGAGGCGTACTCGTCCGGTGCCGCGACCCGCCGGGCGCGGATGCCGGTGGCGCGCTCGAAGACCCCGCGCGGCAGGGGCAGTCCGCTGCCCGCCGCGACCGTGCGGCGCAGCCGTTCCGAGTCCATGACCCCGTCGGGCAGACAGGACCCGACCCCCGTGATGCCGACGCGGACCGGGCCGCCGTCGGCGCTGCTCCTCTGACTGTGCATGCACCGGAGCGTAGGAGCCGGATTCGGCCATCGGCGTGAGTGCGGATACTCAAGCCGGGTCTGAGCATCACCTAGGGAGGCCAGGAGGTCACGAGGTCAGGAGGACGGGATCGCGGCCCCGCTCTCCCGCGCGTCAGACCGCGGCGCCGGGAAGGGGACCCTCGGACGCGAGGAGCGCGGTTGTCCCCGTGACCCGTATGCCGGCCTCGTCGCCCGTGCGCAGGGTGATCGGACCCGCCGCCCGGACCGGGACCGGTGTGCCGACTCCGTCGGCGTCCAGCAGGACCAGGGCGTCGTGGCCGTGGTAGCGGACCTCGGTCACCCGGGCGCGGGTGGCCGACGCTTCGGAGGCGGGGACGAGCCGCAACTGCTCCGGGCGCAGGGCGACGGTCCCCGCCCGGCTGCCCTCCGGCGGGGTGTCGCTCAGGGGGATCGGGCCGAGGGCGGTGACCGCGTGGCCCGCGTCGACGGTGGCGGGCAGCAGGACGGCCTCGCCGACGAAGGTGGCCACCCAGGGGTCCGCCGGGCGGGTGTAGATCTCCTGGGGCGTGCCGGTCTGCACGACCCCGCCGTCGCGGATCACGGCGATCCGGTCGGCGGACGACAGGGCCTCCTCCTGGTCGTGGGTGACCAGGAGGGCGGTGGTGCCGGCCGCCCGCAGCGCGGTGCGGATGTCGGAGCGCAGCCCTGCCCGCAGGGCACTGTCGAGGGCGTTGAAGGGTTCGTCGAGCAGGACCAGCGCGGGGCGGGGCGCCAGTGCGCGGGCGAGTGCCACGCGCTGCTGCTGACCGCCGGACAGCTCGTGCGGCATCCGGCTTCCGTAGCCGCCGAGGCCGACGAGTTCCAGCATCTCGGCGGCGCGTGCGCGCCGTTCGGTACGGCCGGTGCCCCGGAGGCCGAAGGCCACGTTCCGGGTGACGTCCATATGAGGGAAGAGGGCTCCCTCCTGGGCGACGATGCCGACGCCCCGGTGTTCGGGCGGGACCTGGACACCGGGGCCGCTGACCGTGCGCCCGCCGAGGACGATCTCACCCGCGTCGGGGGTGAGGAACCCCGCGATGATCCGCAGGAGTGTGGTCTTCCCGCACCCGGACGGGCCGAGGACGGCCGCCAGCTCGCCTTCGGGAACGGTGAGGTCGAGGCCGTCGAGCACCCGGACGCCCTGCCCGTACGACGTGGTCACCGCGGTTACGCGCAATCCGGTCATGTGCGCCTTCCGAGCAGATAGGAGGGTACGGCGGCGAGCAGGACGATGGCCGCGGCGTAGGGCGCCGCCCCGGCGAAGGCCCCCGCCCCGGTCTCGGTCCACAGCCGGGTGGCGAGGGTGTCGGTGCCGGTGGGGCGGAGCAGCAGGGTGGCCGGCAGCTCCTTCATGATCACGACGAAGGTGAGGGCCGCCCCGGCTCCGATTCCGGGGGCCGCCAGGGGGACGGTGATCTCCCGCAGGACCTGGAGGGGCGATCGGCCGAGCGAACGCGCCACATCCTCCAGCACGGGCGGGGACTGGAGGACGGCGGCGCGGGCGGAGGCCACCGCCACCGGGAGGAACAGCACGACATAGGCGGCTATCAGGAGAGGAAGCTCCTGATAGAGCGGGTAGGCGTAGCGGACCGAGAAGAAGACCAGGGAGAGTCCCACGGTGATGCCCGGCACGGCGTGGCCGGCGTACACGGACTGCTCCAGCAGCCGGGAGGCCCGTCCGCGGTGGCGGGCCGAGAGCACCCCCACCGGCAGCGCGAGCAGGGTGGTGACGGCGGCTCCGGCCGCGGCGACGGTGAGGGTGGCGACCGTGGCGGACCACAGGCGTTCCGGATCCCAGCCGGAGTTGCCGACCGTGAGCCAGTAGCCGAGGGTCGCGAGGGGGAAGCCCACGGCCGCGGCGGAGACGGCGGTGCACCAGGCGAGTGCGGGCGCGGTCCAGCGGCCCAGGGGGAGGGTGACCGGCGGGCGGGCGCTGCCCCGTCCGGCGCGGGCGTACCCGGCGCGGCCCCGGGTCCGGTTCTCCGCCAGCACGAGCAGCACGGTCATGGCGACCAGCACACAGCCGAGGACGGCGGCCGGGGTCCGGTCGAAGCTGGCCTGGTAGGAGGAGTGGACCGCGCGGGTGAAGGTGTCGTAGCGGGTGATCGACACCGATCCGAAGTCGGAGAGGACATAGAGGGCGGCGAGGATCGCGCCACCCGCCGCGGCGGGCCGCAGCTGGGGGAGGGTGATCCGCCAGAAGGTGTGGAAGGCCCCGCTGCCCAGGGATCGCGCCGCTTCCTCCTGCGCGGGATCGATGCCGCGCAGCGCCGCCGCGACCGGCAGGAACACATAGGGGGAGCAGGCGAAGGTGAGGGTGATGGCCGCACCGGGCAGGCCGGCGAGCGAGGGCGCCGCGGATATCCAGGTGAAGGCGGCCACATAGCTCGGCACCGCCAGGGGCAGGGTGGCCAGCACCGCCCACATCCGCCGGCCGGGCAGGCGGGTGCGGACCGTCAGCCAGGCGAGGGAGATGCCGAGCACCAGACTGGCGGCGACGACGATCGCGGTCAGTTGCAGGCTGCGGCCGAGGAGTTCGAGGGTGCGCCGCTCGGTGACGATGTCCCAGGCGTAGCCCCAGCCGTGTTCCATCGCGCGTACGCCGAGGTAGCCGAGGGGCAGGAGTGCGAGGAAGGCCGCCGCGACGGCGGGAAGGAGCAGGACCAGCGGCTTCGTAGCCTTCGCTTCTTCAGTGAGTGGGACTCCCCGGACCCAAGGGTCCCGGGAGCGGGTCCTGACAAGGCCACCCGAACGATGCACGACAGCT